>DASVUA010000825.1:0-6767 GCA_036387295.1 Thermoanaerobaculia bacterium
GACCGTGTGACCGGCACGCGCGAGCTGGCGTGCGACCTCGAATGCGATCAGGCCGCCGGCGGAGAATCCGGCGAGGTAATACGGTCCTTCCGTCTGCTGCGCGCGGATCGCATCGGCATAACAGGCGGCGACGGCAGCAAGCGTCGACGGACGCGATTCCGGCGCCATGCCGTGATAGGTGAGGCCATAGAACGCCTGATCGCTGCCGAGCGCTTCGGCCAAGGCGCGGAAGCGGATGACGCTTCCGCCCTTGCCGGAGACGCAGAAAAGAGGCGGTCGCGATCCGCCACGTTGTAGTGCAATGACGGTTCGCTCGCGATCCGGCTGCGCCTCGAGATAGCCGGCCATTTTGCGGACGGTATTCAGTTCGAGCAGCAGAGACAGAGGCAGGCGGCGCCCTGTCGTGCGGCTGATTTCATTGACGATTTCCAGTGCGTCGAGCGAGCTGCCGCCCAAGTCGTCGAAGAATGCGTCGTCAAGCCGGACAGGACGTGCGAGGACACGCGACCAGACCGCAAGAAGCGTCCGTTCGTAGCCAATGCCGATTCTCTCGAGATCTGCATTGCGCGAAGCGCCACTGCCGGACGCTGTCGCCAGCGCGCGTAATGACGTTCGATCGACTTTTCCGGTCAATGTCGACGGCAATGCGGCAATGGTGTGAAACTCGTCCGGGATCTTCCAATCGGGCAGCAATGGCTTGAGCGCCGCGCGAATCGCGCCCGGCGTTGACTCGCGATTCTTCCAGACGAGAAATGCGCTCAGCCGCTGTGCGCCGTCTTCTTTCCACGCGACACACGCGGCCTCCGAGATGCCGTCGAGCTGCATCAGTGCCGCGTCGATCTCGCGGAGTTCCACGCGATAGCCGCGGATTTTCACCTGATCGTCGCGGCGCCCGAGAAAAACGAACGTGCCGTCGTGTGAGAACTGCCCCAGGTCACCTGTGCGATAGACGCGCCGGCCGCTGTCGGGATCGACCGAGAATGCAGCGGCGGTCTCCGCCGGGCCGTTCCAGTAGCCGTCCGCAAGGTAATCGCTCTGCACGAGCAGCTCGCCCGTTTCTCCGGTCGCGGCCGGCGCTCCATTCGCGTCGACGAGCTTCAGCGTCTTGTCCGGAACGGGGCGGCCTGCCTCGAGGATCGCGCCGCTCAGGTCACAGTGGCGATCGAATTGCGAAACGGTCAGCATCGCCGCTTCTGTAATCGAAAAGCGATGCAGCACGACACAATGGGGTGACGAGTGTTGACGCCATTTCGTCAGGTCGGACGGCAGGACGACGTCGCCCGCGAGCGCCACGATTCTGATGTGTGGAAACACGTCTTCCGTTCCGAGCGTGGCGAGAAACCTGCGGAAAAACAGTACAGGAGGATGGAGAAGCGTAATGCGCTCCGACTCCAGCCATGCGCGAAATTGCGAGAAACCGTGCGACGCGATGTCGAAGGTGAACACGGCCGCGCCTTGCAACAGCGCGCCGAACATGTCGGACTCGGATGCAGAAAAACTGCAATGGGTGAGCAGCGATTGACGATCGTCGAGCGCGATCGCGTCGTATCGCGATGAAAGCCAGGCGCGATGCAGCACCGCCCTGTGACTCTTCACTACGCCTTTCGGCTGACCGGTAGAGCCGGAGGTGTAGAACAGCGTCGACGCGTCGCGCGGCGTCGCGGCGGGCGGAGGGTTGTGATCGGGATGCTGCGCGCCGATCGATTCCAACAAGAGCACGTCGCAAACGCCGGTGGCGATCGTGCGTGCAGCATGCTCGCGCGCGGCAGTCGTCAGCAGCAGATCGGGAACGACGTCGATGAGGATGTCGCGCTGCGCGGACGGCGGCGTCTGCGGATGGAGGGCGACGTAGGTCTTGCCGGCCTTGAGGATGGCCAGCGTGACGATGACCATCTCGGGAGAGTGGTCGACGAGGTACGCAATGCGCCCGCTCCCTGGCGGCGTGCAGTCGCGAATGGCGTGCGCGATGCGGTTGGCGGCGCGATTGAGCTCCGCGTACGTCCAGGAACGCGCGCTGCCCCGAAGGGCGAGGCGATCGGGCAGGTGCTGCACGACGGTCTCGAAGCGCGACGATACGGTCTGCTCGATGTTGTTCCGAGTGAGGGCAAACCCGTTCACGCGAGGCAAGCCGCTCCGGCCTCGGCGGGGACGAGCACGAGCTCCGAAGCGAGTCGCGCCTCGCGCCGGTATTTCTGCAGCGCTTCGTAGATGGTGGGGGAGAGCGGCACTCCGTCGTGCAGGTTTTGTTCGCGTGCGCGGAGCTCCGCTTCGCCGGGGAGCAGGATTTCCTCCACCCCGTCCATCCGTGTTGCCCCCTTCACCTCATCGATCATCCGGTCGACGCGCGACGCGAACTCGTCGCGTCCGAGAAACAGCTCGGGATCGATGGCGATGAAGAAGTGGCCGAAATCGGCGTCATGCTGCTTCAGCCGCTCACGCCTGTGATCGAGCCCGAACCCCGCGCCGGTGAGGACGCCGCTGAGCGCTTCCATCACCAGCGCAAGACCGTAGCCTTTGTGTCCGCCGATCGGAATGCCGAGTCCGGAGACGAGGTCGGCGGGATCGACCGACGGACGTCCCGCGGAATCGAGAATCCAGCCGTGCGGCAACGCGCGCCCTTCCTCGAGGTGTTTCGCGACCTTTCCTTTTGCCGTCACGCTCATCGAGACGTCGAGCACGATCGGATGATGCCGTCGGGCCGGGATGCCGGCGGCGAACGGATTCGTGCCGAAGAGAGGCGTGACACTGCCGGCGGGTGCGAGCCACAAAGCGCTGTTGGTCGTGCCGAGCCCGATGAAACCGCGGCGCGCCGCGCGCAGGACGTAATGGCCGGCCGCGCCGAAGTGATTCGAGCGCCGAACGCCCACCACGCCTACGCCGTTGCGTGCCGCTTTTTCGATGGCGAGATCGATCGCCGTGAGCGCGACGAGCTGGCCGGGTCCGTTGTCGCCGTCGAGGAGTGCGCTCACAGCTGTTTCTCGAACGATCTGAAATTCGGGATGCGGGTTCGTCGCGCGCGATGCGAGGCGGCGTGCGTACCGCGGAATCGCGCCGAGGTTGTGCGTCGGCTGTCCGCGCAGACTGGCCTCGAGCTGCACGTCCGTCATGAGCGCGGCGTGCTCGCGGGAAAGACCTGCGCGCGTGAGCGCCTCTTCGCTGTAGTCGCGCGCGCTTTCGAGCGTCACGCGGATCGGCGGCGCGGCCACTGGTGCAATGCGCGGCGCGTCGACCCCGCCGGATGGTGATGCGGCGCGCGCCAATGCGCCGAGGGTCTGGTAGCGGAAAAGATGATTCGGCGTCAGTGAGAGTCCGGCGCGATTCGCCTCCTGGATCATCCGAATGCCCATGAGCGAGTCGCCGCCGAGATCGAAGAAATTGTCGTCGGAACGGACCTGCTCGACGTTCAACCATCGCGACCAGAGCGCAGCCAGCAGCACTTCGGCAGGCTCGTTCGACGTGCTGCCCGTTGGCTTCGCTTGCGCGTTGTTGGTGGCGTCGGGCAACGACAGCGCCGCGCGGTTCACTTTGCCGGTCGGCGTCAGCGGCAGCGCGTCGATCGCCGCGATCGCGGACGGAACCATGTACGCCGGCAAGGTCGCGCGCAATTGCGCGCGCAGCGACGCGGCGAGCGCATCGCGCTGGTCGTGACTCGCAGCAGGTACGACGAACGCGACGAGTCGATTCTCGCCCGATGCATCGCGCTGAACGACGACGGCACAATCGTGCACGCGGCGATCTCTCCTGAGCGCCGCTTCGATTTCCGCCGGTTCGATGCGGAACCCGCGCACTTTTCGCTGCTCGTCCATCCGGCCCGCGAGCGCAAGCGTGCCGTCGGGCAGCCGCCGTCCGTGGTCGCCGGTGCGGTAGGCGCGAGCGCCGGATGGGGCGAGCACGAAGCGCTGCGCCGACTCTTCGTCGCGCCCCAGATACCCCTGGCCGACGGTCGGGCCGCTGACCAGCAACTCGCCAAGGACGCCGTCCGGCACGGCGCGTCCGAGCGTGTCGACGACGTACACGCTCGTGCCGGGAATCGGCCGGCCGATCGGTACGCGCGACACCTCACCGCCTGCATCGGTTGCAATCGCGTGCGTGACCACGATGCCGGTGGTTTCGGTCTGGCCGTACATGTTGATCATCCGCGCGCCGTGGCCGAGCTCCGCCCACTGCGCGGGCAGATCGGAGAGGAGCGTCTCGCTGGCCGACAGCAGCAGCCGCAGATCGTTGTCGAGCAGTACGCCGCGCTCGTTCGCGGGGAGTGCCGCGAGCTGACGCATGAGGTGCCGCCAATGCGAAGGCACGAGGTCGGCCACGGTGACGCTCTCGACGTTAATGCGGTCGAGCAGCGCGAGCGGGTCGAGGAGGTCGTCCGCCGGCGCGATGACGACCGTTGCGCCGCACCAGAGCGGCAACAGGAACTGGCGCATCGCGGACGAGAAGGCGAACGACGCGGTATGCAGATAGCGGTCGCTTCGCGTGATTCCGAGCGCCTCGCTCATCGCGCCGAGATAGTGCGCGACGTTGCGCTGCGAAATCAGCACGCCTTTCGGTTGACCGGTGGAGCCGGAGGTGTAGATGACGTAGGCGAGACGATCATCCGCTTCGGTGAACGCGACAGACTCAGGTTCGTCGCTGCGGCCGTCGTCCACGTCCTCGACGCAGACGATCGTCGCGTGTGTCGCCGGCAGCGATTCGCGCAACCGATCGTCCGTGACGATCAGTGACACGCGCGCATCGTCGAGCATGAACGCGATCCGTTCGTGCGGGTACTGCGGGTCGATCGTGAGGTACGCGCCGCCGGCTTTCCAAACCGCGAGTAGCGCGACGAGGGCGTCGGCCGAACGGGGAAGGCAAACGCCCACCATCGTCCCCGTCACGACACCATTGCGCCGCAAGCGGTTCGCGAGCGCGTCCGCCTTTGCGTTCAGCGCGCGATAACTCAACGCGTCGTTCGCGCCGACTACGGAGATGGCGTCCGGTGTCTGCTCGACGTGCGACGCGAAGCGCGCCAGAAAACTACGCTCGCCGGTCGCCTCTTCGGCCACAGCACTCGCTTCGTGCGGCCGCGTTTGCGCGAGCAGAGGAAGTGCTGAAAGCTGGCAATCGGGATTGGCGAGAATGCCTTCGAGCAGCGCTTCATAGGACGCTGCCATCCCGGCGATCGTCTTCTCCTCGAACAGATCGGTGGAGTACTGCCACTGCGCGCGAAGGCCGTCGGCAGTTTCGGTGAGGTAGAGCGTGAGATCGAATTTCGCGGACGACGCGGCGGTCGCATACGGCGCCACGTCGAGGTCGGGCGTGAAGGCGTGCGGCGAGCCGGGAAAATTCTGGAACGCGAACATCACCTGAAACAGCGGCGTGCGCCCCGCCTGACGCGGCGGCCGGAGCGCTTCGACGATGTCTTCGAAGGGGACGTCCTGATGCGCGAACGCTCCCCGCGCGAACTGCCGGACGCGCTGCAGATATGCGCGGAACGACGGGTCGCCGGAGAGGTCGCCGCGCATGACCAGCGTGTTCGCAAAGAAGCCGATCAGTCCTTCGGTGGCGGCGTGCGGACGATTGGCGACCGGCGTGCCGACGGCGATGTCTTCCTGTCCTGAATAGCGGAGCAGCAAGGTTTGAAACGCGGCCAGCGCGGTCATGAAGAGCGTGGCGTCTTCCTGTGCGGCGAATGTTTTCAGCCGCTCCGTCGTGTCGCGGCCGATCGTCCTCACCCAAGCCGCGCCGTCATGGCGCGGCTGCACGCGCCGCGGCCGATCGGCCGGCAGGTCGAGCACCGTACGCAGATCGGCGAGCGCCTCGGACCAATGACGAAGCTGCACCTCGCGGCCGCGGTCGCCGTCGAGCAGTCTTCGTTGCCACGCCGCGAAATCCGAATACTGGATAGGCAACTCCGGAAGAGGAGACGGGCGTCCTTCCGCAAACGCGCCGTACAACGCGCCGAGCTCGCGACTCAGCACGCTCGTCGACCATCCGTCGGAGACGATGTGGTGCATCGTCAACAGCAGGACGTGATCGCGCGCGTCGAGCTGCACGAGGAGAGGACGAAACAACGTTTCGCGCCCGAGGTGAAACGGGCGTGCGCGTTCGTCGGTCGCGAGGCGGCGCAGCTCGCGCTCGCGCTCTTCGAACGGAACGCGCGACAAGGTCACGAGCGGCAATCGCAGCGGTGTGGCTGCGGCGACGCGCGCGAATGGCTGGCCGTCGGAGATCAGGAAGGTCGTGCGCAGCACCTCGTGACGCTTGCGGATCTCGCTCAGGCTCTCTTCGAGCGCGTCCAAGTGCAGCGCGCCCGACCAGCGCAGCGCGACCTGCATGTTGTACGCGGGATTCCCAGGCTCGAGCTGGTCGAGCAGCCACAAACGTTGTTGCCCGAAGGAGAGCGGGCGCCGGTCGCCGTGCTGCTCGCGCACGAGCGTCGAGTTGGCGGCGCGCGCAACGCGCGTTTCGATGAGTGCCGCGAGCTCGATCGCCGTCGGGTGCTCGAACAGCGTGTCGGCGGCGAGCTCGAGCCCGTACGTCGTGTTGATTCGGACGATCACCTGCATCGCGGAGAGAGAGTCTCCGCCCGCCTCGAAAAAGTCGTCATGCGGTCCTGGTTGCGCGTCGCGCAGCACCTCGGCGAACGTCGCCAGCACGCTGCTTTGGAGTCCGGTCAGCGGCGCTTCGGTGCCCGCGCGAGCGTCGTCGGCAGGTACGCGACTCAGCAGTTCGGCAAGGCGGCCGCGCTGCAGCTTCCCCGATGGTCCTTTCGGAAGCGCGCCGACGAT
>DASVUA010000826.1:0-5995 GCA_036387295.1 Thermoanaerobaculia bacterium
CGCGTGTGTCGGTGCCGGTGCCGGCTCGGGCGGGGCTGATCGTGGCGGTGGTGGTGATGCGAACTTCCGTCGTCGCGGTCGTTGCGGCCGGAATGGCGGTCTCGCGCACGATGTCGGTCTGCGTTGCGGCGAACGAATCGACGACCACGCCGTTCGCGGTGATCGTCACCTGTTGCGGCAACGCCACCAGCTCGTGCGGGATCGTAATGCGGTAGCGCATCGTTCCGGCGCGGCCGTCCGCATGAATCTGGAGGACGCTCTCCCGTCCCATCCAGCGCCAGAGAATGCGTCCGTTCGAATCGGGGTCGTACCATCCCGCGCCGAATGTCGGTGCGTTCGTCACGTCGCGCACGAAGACGTCGAAGTAATACGCGCGCACCGTGTGCCACAGCCGTCCGCGCTCGCGATGAAACTCGGCACGCGACTCGACCGGACCAGGAAGCGTCGTGTAGAACAGCGCGCCGGACGCGTGTCTGGCGGGCTCTTTCCCCACCACTTCGCGCTGGTAATCCTTCAACAGGAAATCGGCGTGTGGCGAAAGGCCGCCGTCGACATAGACGAACGTCGTGGCCGGATTCGCATGCTGACGAATCCACTGCGCCGCGGCCACCGGCGGCGAGAGCGTTTTGCGCACCACGCGCGCGGCGGGAAGCGTGTAGAGCGCGAGCGCCGCCGCGAGGACCGCTCCGGTGATCCACGTCGCGCTCTCCGCGCGGGAGGGGAGGAACCGCCGCCAGGCGCGCCCCAGCAGATCGCCGATGAACAACGCGAACAGCGGCAGATATCCGGTGGAAAAGCGCGCATAGCCGTCCACGTCGAGCATCAGCCAGGTGAGGATCATGTAGGGGAGAAAGATCGCGGCCGCGAGGCCGAGGAGCCGGTCGCGACGGAATGCCGCAAACGCGACACCGGTGAGCGCGAGCACCGCCAGCACATTGCCGAGATCGCGTGCGCGATACGGCTGCACGAGGATCGCGGTGGCGAGCTCGGGGAGCGGGGTGCGTCCCGCGGCTCGATACGAATTGTTCGCCAGCATCCACTCGCGATGGCCGGAGACCGCGGCGCGGTAACGCGTCCACTCGCCGCTCGCCACCGCGGCCGCGGCATACGCTGTCGCCGCGATAACGATCGCGAGCACGCCGGCGGCGGCACAGCGGATCAGTCGCCGGCGCGGCACGGCGAACAGCAGCACGGCGGCCGGTGCGAGCGCATACAACGCGCTCTGCGGCCGCACCGCGACGGCACATCCGATGAGCAGCGCGCCGGCAAACAGCGCACTGTCGCTGCGGCATCCGCGCAGCAGATACGCCACCGCGGCAATGGTGAGCGTCAGCGAAAGAATGTCGCTGAATGCCGAGCCGCCGAAGATCCAGATCACCGGAAAGAACGCGCTGATCGCAGCCGCGCTCATCGCGCTCGCGAACGGCAGCCGCAATTCGCGCGCGAGCAGAAATACGGCCGGAAAGAGCAGCATCGACGCGAGCAGCACGACTGCCTGCAGGCTCCGAAACTCGTCGCCGATCACGCTCTGCGCGATCCGCGCGAGCGCGATGTACAGCGGAAATCCGGGCGGATGCGGATGGTGCGCGGTGACGTCGTAATCGCCCAGTGCCTGGCAGAAGAGCGCCTCGTCCCAGTCCCACAGCGACCTCGCGCGCGTGACGAAACGGGTCAGTGCAATCGCGATGGCCGCGATGAGAAACAGTCGCGTCTGCGCGCGCGACAACGGCGCGGGCGGCTCAGCGAGTTGCGCGAGCATGCCCCTCCGCGGAGCGTCCTGAGTGTTCGAAGAGAACGGCACGTCCATCAACGCCGCTGTCGATACCACGATCAGGCCGAACGAGCCAAATTGGTTTTTCGCGACGATGCACAGCTTCGCCCGAACAGAACACCGAAGCCGGTGGAGCGGCGGGCTCTTAGCCCGCCGAGGATCGAGGCAATGCTCGTCCCACGCGAGGCAACACTCGCTGGCGACATTCGGCGGGCTGAGAGCCCGCCGCTCCACTGGTTACCGGGGCTATTTAACCTTCACGCCTTCAGTTCGCGTTTCAGCCAGGCGGTGGCGAAGCGGGCCTCGCGGCCGACGGTCGCGACGGAAATACCGAGGACCTCTGCTGTCTCTTCGACACTGAGGCCGCCGAAGTAGCGCAGTTCCAGCACGCGCGCTTTTCGCGCGTCGACCGCGCTCAAGCCGCGCAACGCATCGTCGAGCGCGGTGAGCGCCGTGGCGGGGGAGACGGCGGCGGCATCCGCGAGCTCGAGCGTCATCGCCGGCTGTCCGCCGCCGCGCTTGTCGGCTTGCCGGGCGCGCGCGTGATCGACGAGGATGTTGCGCATGATCGACGCCGCGGTCGCGAAAAAGTGCGTGCGCGTCGTCCAGCCGTGATTCTCCGCGCCGGCGATGCGGATGTACGCCTCGTTGAGCAGCGCGGTCGGTGAGAGCGTATGGTCGGGGCGCTGCGAGCGGAGATAGCTCGCCGCGATCCGGCGCAGCTCGTCGTACACGAGCGGCAGCAGTTCATCGAGGGCTTCGCGGCTTCCCTCGCGCGACTGCTCGAGCAGACGTCCGATGTCGCGGTTCATCGGGGGGCGCTCACGAGGCGTGCCGCCTCGCTGCGGCTCGCTTCGGCCGCGGCGCGGTGCTGGCGGAGGAACGGGCTGTCGAGCTGCCGCTTCGCGAATTCGCCCCAGAAGACGAGCGCTTCGTCGTAGCGGCGAAGTGCTTCCTCCGGATGGCCGGCGCGCATTGCGACGGCAGCCCCGAGCTCGTGGCAGCGGGCGACGTCGCGCAGATCGAGCGGCCGCGCTTTCGCGGTGGTGAACTGCGAGGCGAGCGAACGGCAGGCCGCGGCGTCACTCGCTGCGCGCGCGTGGTCGCCGAGGGCGAGGCGGACCGCGCCGCGATCGCCGAGACTCTTCACGATGTCGCGGCGGCTGGTCGAGCGCCCGCGGTCGGTGCGCCGCATCCGTTCGATGCGCGTCACCGCCTCGTCGTACGCGGTGAGCGCACGCTCGAGCTGACCGGCAGCGCGGATCGCATCAGCGTACGCGACGCGCAACAGCGCCGCGAGCCACTGCGCCTGGAAGTTCGACGGATCGGCCGCGTGCAGCGCGTCGATTTCGCTGAACAGTGCCTCGAACATCGGAAGCGACCGCGCCGGCTCGAGCTCGCGCCACGTATCGGCGATCTGCGCTTTCGCCATCACCACGCCGAGGCGCGCGGAAAAGTCGGACGGATCGGCCTCGGCGAGCGAGGTCGCGCGCCGCAGCGCTTCTTCGTACTCCGCGAGCGAGCGATCGGGCCGCATCCCTTCGGCGGCGAACGGGCTGCGAAGCGCATCGCCGCGATCGGTGTGGAGTTTCATGATCTGCCGCACGTGCGCGGTTCGCGTCGGCTCCGCACGCTGGAGGCGCGTCGACGACTGGAGCGCGATGCCGAGAAACTCGAGCGCCTCGCGCTGCCGGCTCGCCACCTTGTACAGGTTCCCGAGACGGCTCGCGGCATCGGCGACCACCGCGGTCGCTTTCAGCCCTGGTGTTTTCGCCGCGGCGCGCCGTGCTTCTGCCATCGCGACGTTGAACGACCGCTCCGCGGCCGCGAGCTCGCCGCGCCGCATCGCGAGCTCTCCCTGCCGTGCGTACGCGGACGCACGATCCTCCGCGTTGCCGAACCGCCGCGCGAGGTCGAGTGCCCGTTCGGCATGCACGATCGCCTCCTCCGTTTTCCCCCCGTTCAGCAGCACCTCGGCCAGCTTGAGATGCGACTGCAGCACGGCGCGTCCTTCGGCGGTGTTGTCGACGTCCGCGCCGCTGGCCGCGAGTCGCAGCTGCAGCGAGCGCTCGTAGCTCCGCACCGCCTCGTCGGTGCGCCCGAGGTTCGAATTTCCTGGATTCCCGAGCACGTCGCCCACTTTCTCGTAGGCGGCGCCGAGCTCCATCTGCAGCGAGGGATCATTCTGCGCGTCATTCGAGAGATTGTTGAGGTATTCGAGCGCCGTACTGGCGAGAACCTCGCGCGCGGGCGTGGAGCCGGGGAGGTCGCGAATCTCATCGTGAATCCTGAACAGGACCGTATTCGCGAGGCTGCGCACTTCGTCGAAACGGCGTTCCGCGCGGCGCGCCTGCCAGAGCGTGCCGACCACACCCGCAAGCAGAACGAGCACGACTGCCGCTGCCGCGCCGAGCCGCCACCCGTTTCGCCGCACGAACTTGCCGGCGCGATATCGACGCGATTCCGGGCGTGCCGCGATGGGAAGGCTCGCGAGGTGCCGCTCGATGTCGGTGGCGAGTTGTTCCGCCGACGCGTAACGCCGGCTGGCGTCTTTGCGCAGCGCGGTCAGCACGATCGTGTCGACGTCGCCGCGCAGACGCCGTCGATCGATTTCCGGCGCGATCTCGCTCGGGAGCGACGGCTCGGCCTCGCAGACGACGTGCAACAGCTCCGGCAGCGAGTACGACGTGAAGACGTGCGCTTTCTGTCCGGTGACGAGCTCGAACAGCACCGCGCCGAGGGAGTAGACGTCGGTCGCAGTGGTCACGAACTCCGCGCGCAGCTGCTCCGGACTCGCGTAGTCAGGAGTCAGCGCGAGCCCCTCCACCGTTGCCGCGCGCGGCGCGCCGGCGTTCAGCAATCGCGCGATGCCGAAGTCGAGCAGCTTCACCGTGCCGTCGGGCGTGACGAGGATGTTCGATGGTTTCAGGTCGCGATGCACCACCAGCTGCGAATGCGCGAACTGGACGGCGCGGCAGACCGTGACGAACAGCCGCAGGCGCGCCTCGAGCGAGAGCCCGCGCGAGCGGCAATGGTCGGTGATCGACAGTCCGTCCACCGCCTCCATCACCAGGAACGGCGACCCGTCCGCCGTCTCGCCGCCGTCGAGCAGCCGTGCGATGTTCGGATGATTGAGATGCGCGAGGATCTGCCGCTCTTCGATGAAGCGACGCCGTCCCGTGGCGTCGTCGAAATCGGCGCGGACGATCTTCAGTGCGGCGCGCTGCTGGAATGCGCCGTCGTCGCGCGCGACCTCGTACACCGCTCCCATGCCGCCGCGCCCGAGAATTCCGGTGATCCGCCATGCGCCGATGCGCCGGCCGATCCAGCGCGCTTCGAGCTCCTGCGCCAGCGCGTCGGCCCCATCGGCGACTGCGCGTCCGATGAACGTCGCTCCTTCCGCGTCCGCGGCGACGAGACTTTCGACTTCGGCGCGCAGGCGCGGGTCCGGTTCGCGGTCCAGGATCGCGCGGCGGTCCGCGGCGGGCGCCTCCGTGACGAGGAGAAACAGCTCTTCAACCCGTTGTTGAAAGGAGGCGTCCGCGGTCATGTGGGGAGTCGACAGTATAGCGGGGGAGCCGCGCTTCCGATCCGCCGCGCATCAGCGCAGTGCGTCGACCATCGAGCCTGCCGCGGGAGAAATCGCGATCAGCATGACCGCCACGCAGTGGGTGAGGATCGGGAGAGAAAGTTGGTAGCGCATACGGGATTCGAACCCGTGTTACCGCCGTGAGAGGGCGGCGTCCTGGACCCCTAGACGAATGCGCCAGAGCGAGGGAGGCGGAAGATACATCGTGCCTCTTGCGTGGTCAAGCGCCTCTAACTGCATGCGCCCCAGACGCATTCCCGTTCATCGCGGCACTGCAACGTCGGCCGTGCGGACGTTCGGCAATGCGAGCAGTTGCCGCGGCGCGATGCGGATTTTGCTCGAGCGATTTCCGCCGCCGATGATGATGTGCGGCCGCTCCATGACTCGTTCGTCGATGTAGATCTCGACCTCCGGCGGCAGGCCGGGGATCGTCACTCCGCCGATCAGCATGCCGGTCAATTCGGCCGTTTCTTCCGACGATGCGAATGAAAGCCGTTTGACGCCTGCGATTGCACTGACCTTCTTGTTGACGTCGAGCTTCGTATCGGCGCGCACGAGGCAGGCGATGAAACGGCGCGGCGTCGTCTTGAGCGCGACCAGAATCGCGTTGCACGCTTCATCGGCCGCAATGCCGT
>DASVUA010000827.1:0-5238 GCA_036387295.1 Thermoanaerobaculia bacterium
CGCCGCCCTCGTGCGACCACATCGCGAGTGCGCTGTCGCCGCTCAGCGCGAGCGAAACCGCGTCTGCCTGCATGGGCGAGACGACTGTTTCCACACCCGACTTCATGAGCTTCACGCCGGCATCCGTCGCGAGCAGCGTCGCATTCGCCGCGACGTCGTAATCGCGCGCGCTCGCCGTCACCAGTTGCGGCGTACCGCTCGCCACGCCGTCGAGCGAAAGCACTTGCGACTGCACTCCGTCGTGCTCGTACAGCAGCACGAGCCGGTCGCCGTCGCGTGCGAGCCGTGGCTTCGAGCCCTGCGCCACGATCGTGAACGGCTCGCCCGCGGGCTCGCCGTTCGCGTCGACCAGGCGCCCGGCGATCGCGCCGTGTGCATTGCCGGCAATCAGGAAATGCGAGCCGGTCCAGACCGCATCGCCGTCGGTGGCATCGAGCAGCGGCCGTGCGAGCGGCGCCGGAGCGCCGAGGCGCAGCATGCGCAGGTTGTGCTCAGCGCTGATGAGGACGAACACATCGGTGCCATTCGAGGTCAGCACCGGCGTTCCGCTCGATGCTCCGTAACGCGTGTGGGTGAGGGGAAGAGCGGCGCCAAAGTACGACGCCTGCGCGAACAGAGTCGTGCTGCAGCAGAGAAGAATCAGAATTCGATACGGGAAGGGCACGAGGGTCTCCTACAATCGCCGCGCATGAGCGACATCACGTTCGGCACAGATGGCTGGCGCGCGGTCATTGCTGATCAGTTCACCTTCCAAAATGCGCGCCGTGTTGCTGACGCGGTTGCTGTAGCGGCGCGAACGCTGCGTCCGCCAGACCAGATCGACCGCAATTCGCTGGTGGTCGGCTACGACCGCCGCTTCCTTTCGCGCGAATTCGCGGGAGTGGTCGCGGAGGCGCTGAAAGGGGCGGGCTATCACGTCATCTTCTCGGATCGCCCCACGCCGTCACAAACCATCTCCTTCACCGCCCGCCATCGCGGCGTGCTCGGCGGCGTGATGGTCACGGCCAGCCACAATCCGGCGCGCTACAACGGCATCAAATTCAAAGCGTGGTACGGCGGCTCCGCGCTCCCCGAGATGTACGACGCGATCTCGTTCAGCCTCGATCAGCGCGACGCGCGCGAAGGTGGGACGATGCACGAGGAGAACATCCTCGACGACTACCTCGACGGCGTTCGCGGCCAGCTCGACCTGAAACTGCTCAAGTCCGCGAAGCTCGCCATCCTCCACGATCCGATTCACGGCGCCGGTGCGACGCTCCCTTCGAAGATTCTCGGACTCGACTACACCGGCGCGCATCGCATCGTCACCGGCGATCCAGCGCCGTTCGAGACGACCATCGTCGACGGCATCCGCGGCGAAACGAATCCCGGGTTCGGCGGCGTCAATCCAGAGCCGATTCCGGAGAACCTCAACGCGTCGATGAACGTGATGCTCTCCGGCGACTACGATCTCGCCATCTGCAATGACGGCGATGCCGATCGCCTCGGCATCCTCGACGAGCGTGGCCGCTTCGTCTCGCCGCACAAGATCATCTCGCTGCTCGCGCTCTATCTCGTGCGCGAGAAGAAGCGGAGCGGCGAGATCGTGAAGACGTTTTCGACCACGCGGCTCATCGAACGCGTCGCGCAGAACCTCGGCGCGACGTTGCACGAGACGCCGATCGGGTTCAAATACATCGCCGATCTCATGCTCGCCCGCGATGTGCTGGTGGGCGGCGAAGAATCCGGCGGCATCGGCTTCGGCGCCTTCATGCCGGAGCGCGACGGCATCCTCTCCGGCCTCGTCGTCGCGGAAGCTGTTGCGTACTACAGCCTGCCGCTCTCTGACATCATCCGCAGAATGGAAGACGAATTCGGCGCGCTGCACTACGACCGCCGCGACCTCACCCGTCCCATGCCGCAATGCGCGCGCCTCATCGAGCGCGTCCGCGCCGGAGAGCTCGACGAAGCGTTCGGCCCGAAGTTCGTGAAGCGCGAAGAAAAAGACGGCGTGAAGATGAACTTCGAGGACGGCTCGTGGATCCTCTTCCGCAAATCAGGCACCGAACCGATCATCCGCATCTACTGCGAAAGTCCGGAAGAAGTGATGGTCCGAGCAATGCTCGACACCGCCGTCGCAGAGCTCGATCGCGGGTAGGTGGTGTGGCCAGGTTGCAGCGACAGCCGCCGAGCACTCGGTCCTTCGATCGGAAGCAGTCAGTGATCGACGGCGTTCCCACGATAGGATGGCCAGATGCGAGTAGCCTCGGGAAAAATCGTTGATGGACGCGTCGAGCTGCTGGAAGCCGAGCTTCCGGAAGGCGCCGCCGTGACCGTGCTCCTCCGGGACGCCGAAGAAACGTTCGAGGCGGACGAAGCAACGGAGAAGATGCTGCTGGAGTCCATTGCGCAGTGCGATCGCGGCGAAACGGTTCCTCTTGCACAGGTGCTCGACGAATTGCGGCGCAGAGGGTGAGTGGCGCGCAACATCAAGGTCAGTGCCCAGGCTCAGCGGCAGATCCACGAAGCGGATTCCTGGTGGCGCACGAATCGCGAGAAAGCGCCGGGCGCGATACGCGAAGAGCTCGAGAGGGTGGGAGAGCTGCTGGCCGCTCGGCCTCATCTCGGCGCACGTGCAACGAACGTGAGCCTCGCCGGCGTCCGGAAAATCCATCTCGAACGCATTCATTACGACATTTACTACCGGGTGGTGGGCACGCCCGAGCAAATCGAGATCGTCGCCTTCTGGAGCTCTCACCGCGGCAGTGGGCCGTCGATCTAATGCTAGGATTCGCGCTTCGAGCGGCGACCTCTCCCTCCCGGCGTCGACTCCAACTCTGAATCCACGGAGAAGCGACTCGTGTCGACACCTGAGACCCAGACGCGCACGCAGTTCACGCGCGAGAGCATCATCGACGATTACCGCATCGCGGTGCGCAGCCGCCACGCGAGCATGATCGGCCGCAAAGAAGTGCTGACCGGCAAGGCCAAGTTCGGCATCTTCGGCGACGGCAAGGAAGTCGCGCAGCTCGCATGGGCGCGCGCGTTCCGGCCTGGCGACTGGCGCTCCGGCTATTACCGCGACCAGACCTTCATGTTCTCCCTCGGCGCGGCGACGCTCGAGCAGTTCTTCGCGCAGCTTTACGCGCACGCCGACGCCGAGCACGATCCGTTCTCCGGCGGCCGCTCGATGAACGCGCACTTTGCGTCGCGGTATCTCGACGCGAACGGCAACTGGACCTCGCAGACCGACGCCTACAACGTCTCGGCCGACATGTCGCCCACAGGCGCACAGATGCCGCGCCTCGTCGGCCTCGCCTGGGCGTCGCGCCTCTATCGCGAGCTCGGCATCCCCGACATGACGAACTTCTCGCGCAACGGCGACGAGATCGCGTGGGGCACCATCGGCAACGCCAGCTCCGCGGAAGGGATGTTCTGGGAGTCGCTCAACGCCGCCGGCGTGCTCGGCATCCCGATGATCGTTTCGATCTGGGACGACGGCTACGGCATCTCCGTCCCGAACGAATTTCAGATCACCAAAGGCAACATCTCCGAGCTGCTGAAAGGCTTTCAGCGCGAACCGAAATCAAAGTCCGGCTTCGACATCTACACCGTCAAGGCGTGGGATTACCCGGCGCTTTGCGAGACCTACATCGCCGCCGCGACGATCACGCGCAAAGAGCACGTCCCGGCGATCATTCACGTCACCGACGTCACGCAGCCGCAGGGGCATTCGACCTCCGGCTCGCACGAGCGCTACAAGTCGAAAGAGCGCCTGGACTGGGAAGTCGAGTTCGACGGCGTGAAGAAGATGCGCGAATGGATGATCGCGCAGGGCATCGCCACGAGCGAAGAGCTCGATCAGCTCGAAAAAGAAGACGTGCAGGCCGTCCGCGACGCGCAGCGCGCGGCGTGGGAGGCGTATCGCAGACCGATCGACGCCGAGGTGAAGGAAGCGATTGCCATCCTCGAGCGGGTAGGGGCGAACGAGCTCAAAAACGAACTGCAGCGCAACCAGGCGCCGTTCCGCCGCGACGCCGTGCGCGCGGTCGCCAGCGCGGTGATCGCGAAGCGCGATGAAGAAGCGGCGCAGTGGCTTGCGAAGCGTCAGCAGGAAGGCGACACACGCTACGCCGCACACCTCTACAGCGAGAACGAACAGGCCGCATTGCGCGTCGCGGAAGTGAAACCGCAATACGCGGACGACGCGCAGACGCTCAACGGTTTCGAGATCATCAACCACTGCTTCGACCACGCCTTGCGCCGCGATCCGCGCGTCGTGATTTTTGGCGAAGACGTCGGCCGCCTCGGCGATGTCAATCAGGGCTGCATGGGGCTGCAGGAAAAGTACGGCGTCTGGCGCGTGATGGACACCGGCATCCGCGAGTGCACGATCGTCGGGCAGGCCATCGGTGCGGCGATGCGCGGCTTCCGCCCGATCGCCGAAATTCAGTATCTCGACTACATCCTGTACGGCCTGCAGATCATGTCCGACGATCTGGCCACGTTGCGCTGGCGCTCTGCCGGCGGCCAGAAAGCGCCGGTCATCATCCGCACGCGCGGCCACCGGCTCGAAGGCATCTGGCACTCCGGCTCGCCGATGGCCGGCATCATCAATCTCGTGCGCGGCATGTACCTCTGCGTTCCTCGCAACATGACCCAGGCCGCCGGCTTCTACAACACGCTGCTGCAGTCCGACGATCCGGCCATCGTGGTCGAAGTGCTGAACGCGTATCGATCGAAAGAAAAGCTCCCGTCGAATATCAGCGAGTTCACGTTGCCGCTCGGTGTGCCCGAGGTGCTGCGCGAAGGGAAAGACGTCACGCTGGTTTCATACGGCGCCACACTGCGCATCGTCCTCGAAGCGGCCGACCTGCTCGCGCAGACCGGCATCGACGCGGAAGTGATCGACGTGCAGACGCTGCTCCCGTTCGACACCCGCGGCCTCATCGTCGAATCGCTGAAGAAAACGAACCGCATCGCCTTCATCGACGAAGACGTGCCGGGCGGCGCGAGCGCCTACATGATGCAGCAGGTGCTCGAACGCGATCACGGCTACGACTGGCTCGACTCGGAGCCGCGCGTGATCGCCGCAAAGGATCATCGTCCCGCGTACGGATCGGACGGCGATTACTGGTCGAAGCCGAATCGCGAAACAGTCTTCGCCAGCATCTACGACCTGATGCGCGAGTCGAACCCGAAAAAGTACCCGAAGATCTTCTGATTCATCGTTGCGTCCTTGTGGAGCGGCGGGGGGGG
>DASVUA010000828.1:0-5382 GCA_036387295.1 Thermoanaerobaculia bacterium
CCTGATAGCGGATCGCCACCGCGTCGTCGAGCTCGTGCAACTGCACGTGTGTGGCGCGGCGGACTTCCGGCGATCCGGATCGCGTCAGATCCTGAAGTATGTGTTCCGCGCGTGGACCGTCGATGCGCACGATCGCGAGCGCGCTGCGACCGAGCGGCGTCGCAGGCGCCACGATCGTATCGAGGATCACGACTCCTGCGATTCTGCCGGCTGCGCTTCGGAGCGGAGGATGATCGCGATCCGTTTGTAGAAGCCTTCGCCGCGCGACTCGGTCGTCACATCCTCATGGTCGCGCAGCGCGAGATGAACGATGCGGCGCTCGATGGGCGACATCGGCGGCAGCAGCTCTTCGCGGCCGGCGCGCGAAACGCGCTCCGCCATCGCGAATGCTTTCCGTTCGAGATCTTCGTTGCGCCGCTCTTTGAACTCCTCGCAATCGAGCTCGATCTCTTTCTCGACTTTGCGTCCGACCAGCGCCTTGTTGGCGAGAACCTGGACCGCGTCGAGCAGTTCGCCGTGGCGGTCGGTGAGCATCCGTCCGTCGCTTCCGTACAACCGCACCAAAATCTGCGTGTCGTTCTCCTCGGTGCGCAGGACGACGTCGAGCTTCGCCAGCGACAGCGCGGTCTCACACCAGTCGCGCACCGTCTTCGCTGCTTCTGACTCGCTCCCCTGCTCCGGGACGTCGCCGAGAAACGTCTCGAAATCGCCGACGCGCAACTCGGAGCGATGCCCGCCACTGCGGCCGCGGCCACCACCGCGCGAGCCGCCGCGCGATTCCGTGCGACCGCCGCCGCGTCCGCCGCGTCCACGATCGCGATCGCGCCCGGTGCGCGGACCACGCTCGCTGCTCGCCACGCGCGGTGCGCGGAGCGTCACATCGGGAAGCGGCTCGAGCGGTGCGGGTGCGGGAGCAGGCGGAGGGGCCTGCGTGTCGACGTCGGCTTCGATGACGATCCGCTTGAAGCCGCCGAGAAATCCGCGCTTCTGCAGCAGCACGCTGTGTTTCAACTGCCACCGCTCGACACCGAGCGCCTGCGCCGCGGTCTGCAGCGCCTCCTCGAGATTCCGTCCTTCGAAACGCTGGCTCATCGGTCGTTTTCCATCAGGCGAAGGTTACGCATTCTGCACTTCCACCGGGTGGTCCTTCCACCATTTATTCATGATCAACTGCTGAATGATCGTGAGGACGTTCTGCACCAGCCAGTAGAGAACGAGCCCGCTCGGAAAGTCCTTGAAGAGGAAACCGAAGATGAGCGGCATGATGAGAAACATCCGCCGCTGTGCGGGATCGCCGGTGGCCGGCATCAGGTACGTCTGCAGGAACATCGTGACGGTCATGAGGATCGGCAGGACGTAGGTCGGATCCTTTTCCGAAAGGTCGCGGATCCAGAGAATCCACGGCGCGCCGCGCAGCTCGATCGCGTTCGAGAGCAGGTTGTAGAACCCCCAGAGAATCGGCAGCTGCAGGATGAGCGGCAGGCAGCCGGCCATCGGGTTGATGCCCTCTTTCTGATAGAGCTGCATCATCTCGGTGTTCATCTTCGTCCGCTGGTCCGCGTCGGTGCGCGACTTCTTGTACTTTGCCTTGATCTGCTCGACCTTCGGCTGCACGCGCTGCATCTTCTTCATCGAGACGTTCTGCTTGTGCTGCAGCGGATAGAGCGCGATCTTGATCATGACCGTCAGGACGATGATCGCGAACCCGTAGTTGTGCGTGAACTGGTTGAGCCAGATCAGCGCGTGCAGGAAGAATCGCGCGACGACGCCGAACCAGCCGAACTGCAGCGCCTCCCCCATGTTGTACGCGTCGAGGAGCTTCGTCTCTTTCGGTCCGAAGAACGCTTCGCCGGCGACGTGTCCTTCGCTCGTGGCATTGAGCGAGGGATAGAGATCGCTCCGGCGCTTCTTGGTCTTCGCGTCGTAGAACGAAACGCTCTGCAGCAGACCCTCGCGCGCATGCGACGGGCGCAGCGCGGTCAGGAAGTAGTTGTCTTCGACACCGATGTAATCGACGCCGGGAAAGAGCTGGAGCGTCGGCACTTTCTCGCGCGCGTGCACCTTGAACTTGCCGGCGGTCTGCACGACGCCGTTGCCGGTGCGGACGACATTCGTGTCCTGCTCTTCGGCGGCGAGCGTCCGGATGCCGGGGCCGATGGCGATGCGGTACGGCACCGGCGGCTGGACGCGGACATCGAAGTTGAAGAGGTACGGCGAGCGCGAAAAGACGAAACGCTTCGTCGCCGTCACTTTCCCATCGGAGTAGCGGTACTCGATGACCCGCTGTCCTTTGGGATCGGTGCTGTCGGTCACGGCATACAGCGCGCGATTGAGGCGCTGGAGGTCGGCGTCGCGCGGAACGATGGCGAACGGATACTCCGTGCGATGCGGCTCGCGCGCTTTGACCAGATCGACGAGCTGCTCGCTCCGTTTCTGTTTGTAATTCTTCAACTGAAACGAGACGAGCTGCGCTCCGCGATTCGAGAGCACGGCCCGGTACTCGGGAGTATCGACCACCGTCCGCTGAACCGCCGCGGCAGCGACCGGAGCGGCCGACGCGGCCGCGATGATCTGCGCCGGAACCGGCGACGGGGCGGCACTCGTGTCGGTCACCGCCGTCGCGCTGACGGGCGGAGCGGCTGTTCCCGGAGGAGTCGTGGCGGTGGTGGCGGTTGCAGACGCGCGCGGCACCGGCTTCCTCACCAGTTCGGGGAAGATCTTCGGAGCGATCGCATTCCAGCCGATGAGCACGGCGATCGAGATGACGATCGCAAGAAAGATTCTCTTTTCCATTTCTATGGGACCGGGTCCCAACCTCCAGGGTTGAACGGGTGGCAGCGCGCCAGCCGGCGCATGCCGAGCCACGAGCCGCGGATGGTGCCGTATTTCTCGACCGCCTGCATCGTATAGATCGAGCAGGTCGGATCGAACCGGCACATGGGGGGGAGCAAAGGAGAGATGAAGCGCTTGTAGCAGCGGAGGAAAAAAAGCGCGACGGGGCGCACGGTCATGATGACCGCCGCGCGGGTTCGCTCGCGAGCCGCTCGAGAGCACGAGTCAGCTCGCGGCTGAAGTCCTGAAAGGAGGCTTTGGCCGCGTTGGGCTTCACGTTCACGACGATGTCGAGCATCCTCGCGTCGATGCCGAGGGGCTCACGCTGCCGGCGGTAAACCTCGCGCGTCCAGCGCTTCAATCGGTTGCGCACGTTCGCTTTCCCGAGCTTCTTCGTCGCGGTGATCCCGATCCGGGAGTGCGACAAACCGTTGGCGGCGAAGAAGAGAACCGTGTAGCGGGAAAAGTGCTTCTGGCCCGTTTCGTAGATTCGGAGGAACTCGCGGCGTTTTGCAAGCCGCCGTTCCTTCGGCAGAGCCTCGGACCGAAGGCGTTCCACCGTCAGTACCGCGAGCGCCTGCTTAAACAGCGAGGCGCTTGCGGCCCTTACGACGACGGCGCGACAGGACGGCCTGGCCGTCTTTGGTCCGCATGCGGACGAGGAAACCGTGCGTGCGCTTGCGACGCCGGTTGTTCGGTTGAAACGTACGCTTCATTGCCATTTGCTAACCCTCTGAAAAGAAAGCGGTGAGTATAGTAGGCGCTGTGCAGGCGGTCAACGAGCGTCGACGGCGATCCGCAGGCCGAGCGCGCAAACGCCCTCCCGAGAGAGCCTTATTCCACTTCGATTTCGCCGTTCCAAATCGGCTTCCCGCCCCCGAAACGCTGTGCTAGACTCCGTCGCCCTATCCCAAGCCCGGAATTTCCACAACTGTGGAAAAACTGTGGATTCTCAATGAGATAGCGGACGTAACGCCCGCATGAGCACATGGAGCCAGGTCCTCGCCCGCATCGAGCAAGTCGTTGATCGGACGGAATATGACACGTGGCTCGCCCCCACGCGCTTCGTCGCACACAAAGGCGACACCCTCGACATCGCCGTTCCCTCGCAACGTTATGTCGACGAGATCCGGGAGCGTTTCGGCGCCCAGATCCGCGGCTTCCTCAACGAGGTCAGCCCCGAGCGCGTGCAGATCAACTTCGTGATCGACGGCAACGCCTCGTATGCAAGCGATCCCGGCCCCAGCATCGCCCCGCCCAAAGACGAGCTCCCGGCCGCGGTCTTCAACCAGCGCTACAAATTCGAGTCGTTCGTCGTCGGCAACTCGAACCAGCTCGCCTACGCCGCCTCGAAGTCGATCGCCGAGAATCCGAGCGGCTCGTTCAATCCTCTCTTCATCTATGGAGGAGCGGGCCTCGGCAAGACTCATCTCATTCAGGCCATCGGCCAGCAGATGCGCGAGCTCCGGCCGCGGCTCAAGATCGCCTACATGTCGGCCGACACGTTCGTGACCGAGCTCATCACCTCGATCCGCTACGACAAGATGCAGTCGTTTCGCGACCGGTACCGCTCCATCGACGCGCTCCTCCTCGACGACATTCAGTTCATCGCCGGCAAAGAACGGACGCAGGAAGAGTTCTTCCACACGTTCAACCATCTCTACGAGGCGCAGAAACAGATCGTCTTCACCTCCGATCGCCCGCCCAAAGAGATCCCGACGCTCGAGGAACGGCTTCGCTCCCGTTTCGAATGGGGGCTGACGGCCGACATCCAGCCGCCCGACCTCGAAACCAAAGTGGCGATCATCCGCAAGAAAGCGGAAGACAAGGGACTGAACGTCCCTCAGGAAGTGGCGCTCTTCATCGCCGAGCGGGTCCGCTCGAACGTGCGCGAGCTCGAAGGGCACCTCAACAAGATCACCGTCTATGCGTCGCTCGCCGGGAAGATCGTCACGATCGACCTCGCCAAAGAGGCGCTGAAAGACATCCTTTCCAAGGAAGACAAACCGATCACGCCCTCCGAGATCCTCCGGGTCGTCGCGGCGCACTACGGTTTGAAAGTCACCGACATCAAACAGAAGAGCAACGCGAAGACGATCGCCTTCCCGCGGCAGGTCGCGATGTACCTCTGCAAAGACTTGACGGACCTCTCGTATCCGGAGATCGGGAAGCTCTTCGGCGACAAGCACCACTCGACCGTCATGTACTCGGTGCAGCAGATCAAGAAGATGCTCGACGCCGATGCGCAGTTCGCCCGGACGGTCGAAGCGCTGGCCAAGCAGTTCAGATAACCATCGTGCAGCTTTCCGCAGAGCCTGCGGAAAGGACCCCTGAAATCGTGTGGATGAAAAACGCCCCTCGCTGCACCGGCTTCAAAACTGCGGAAAACGGCGCGGTTCTCCTCAGGTTCCTGCGGGTCCGACTCACAGGCCGAAAAACGGAAGACTGCTATACTTTCGAAAGGTTTGCGTCGAGTCCTGACGAATTCCGCACCTACTACTACTACTACTACAAGAGAAAAAGAGTTGTTTTGAAGGAAGAGACCAAATG
>DASVUA010000829.1:0-2020 GCA_036387295.1 Thermoanaerobaculia bacterium
AGTTCAGGCCGCCGGTAAATGTCCATCCGCCGCCTCAGAGACGGGGCAGTGCTCGGCAGCGCGGTAACCAAGACGCAGTACGTGTTCGTCGCACACGCCGGCCGGCGAGCGGGGTTCAACTCACGATGGTTCTGCCGCCCTTCCGTCAATTCCGTCTGAATGTGTGCTAATCGGGCCCGTGCTCGAGAATTTTCGGGAGCAATTCTTGAACGCGTGCCGGTCTCGCCCGGAGTGGCACTGACGGTGAGCATCTCATTGCCGGCGGTCGCGCCGTCAGTGCAACACGGAAGGTGCAGCGCGGCGCCTTCAGCCGGTTCGCGTTTGCAGCGATTCCTCGGTCTTTGTCTGCACGGTGTAGCGGCCGAGGCGGACGGCGGTCGTCGCGGAGGCGGTCGCTGTGCTCGGGTCGAGGAGGACCGATGAAAGCGGGACCGCCAGAGACCGGAAGGACTCCGAGTCGCTGGCGCGGCTGATGACGTATGCCTCGACGAGGACGCTCATGCCTGGCTCCCAACTCTGTCCGGGCGGAAGGTGGACGGTGGCCGTCACCCATCCGGCGAAGGCCGGCGGCAGGTACGAGCTTTGGGCGACCTGCGCCGGGCGCGTTCCGCCGGCAGTGATCGTGGAGCGGTCGATCGGCGGTTCAGGTCCGACCGCGCCGCAGACCATCGACAGAGAAGTATCGGCCGGGAGGTTGAAGCCGGTCGTGGTGACGAGGACCTCGACCTCGTTCTGCTCGACGTTCTCGATATAAAAGTTTTCCTGGTACTGCGGCGGGGACGCGGCGTCGACGATCTGCACGTTGCGCCACGAGATCGCGGGATTGTCGACAACCCACTGCACGTATTCCTCGAAACTGTTGAACCTGTCCGGCAGCGGATTCGGATGTTCCTCGGTCACGATCTGCGCAATCAGACAATAATGCGCGCCATTCGGCGGATTCGGAGGGTTCCAGAGGAATGCCGAGTCGCCGCACACAATCTGATTACGCTGTGCGGCCAAGTTCAGATAGTTCTGGTCCGGGATGGCAGTTCCGATCAGGTTGTTCCGCCACGAGTCGACATTGCAGAACAAGCCGCTGTTCGCATACCGCAGGTACAACTGGCCAGTCTGACTGCCGGGGAAGAGATTCTTCGCCCGGCAGTAGATGTAGTTCTGTTCTCCGTAGACCACGTTCTTGTACCAGGTCTTGTCGTAGTTGTCGGAGAGGTACTTCTGTGGATCGGGGATGGTGTCCGTACCCCAGACGAGGACATCAGGAGAATACGAGGCTGTGGCGGCTTTGCTGGGGATTTGTCCGGTATCCGCCAGGTCATCACGCACGAAGAGGTCTTCGTAAGCAGGCACGGTCGGCTCCTTGTCAGGACACGCGCAGGCGCGTACGGACTCGCGCCGGCAGGTCTTCGAACGACACGAGCTGTCTCGAGGAGAGCAGCGCGGCAAACGCTTGCTCCTCCGCCTCGACCGTCACCGTGAAGTCGGTCAGGACGCCGGTGGCAAGCCCTTCCTGATCCATGGTGATGACGTACTCGTAATCCGTGGTTGAGCTGTCGCTTGCCGTTTCATCTTTCAATTGCGCCTTGAAGTGCATCTTCTCGCCGTTCTTCGTGTTGTAGTCGAACAGGAGCGATGTCAACTGCGACGAGCTCTTGACGGACCACTGGTCCACCTTCCGTCCGGCGGCTTCGATGGTCTTTCGCTCGAACGTCACTTTGCCGCCGAACGCGGTGAACGTCAGGCCGGCGAGGATCGGCAGCGTGAGCACGCCAAGCCTGCCGGCTCCCACCATGGCGGTCGACGAGGTGCCGTTCTGGTAATTCGCGCTGAGCGTGCCGTCGTTGGTGTAGATCTCGATGTCGTTCGTCACATCAGCCGCATTACGCGGCGGCAACGCGAACGACTCCGTCTGCACGCCATACGTACCTGAAACCTCGACGTCCTCCTGAAACGTGACGGTGAGCGTCGAAGGGGTGTTGTTGACCGCGTAGATCGTCTTCGCCTGATCGTCGGCAATGAAGTC
>DASVUA010000830.1:0-6097 GCA_036387295.1 Thermoanaerobaculia bacterium
AATCTCGAGAAGCTGCGCGCGGCCGGAGAGCGCTTCGGGTTCGACGTGCACGGCATCGACGACGTGAAAATCCGCGGCGTCCGCGTCTCGAGCTCGCTCGTGCGCGAAGGCATCGCACGCGGTGCGATCCGCTCAGTGACCGTGGCCCTCGGCCGGACGTACTTCATCGACGGTCGCGTGGCTACGGGTCGGAAGCTGGGACGGAAGATGGGATTCCCGACCGTCAACGTCGATCCGGCGAACGATCTTTTTCCGAGGGGCGGCGTCTTCGTCACGACGTGCCGCTTCGAGAGCTTCTCCCGCGCGTTCGAAGGCGTCACGAACATCGGCGTCCGTCCGACGCTTTACGAAAACTACGCGACCACGATCGAAAGCCACATCCTCGACTTCGATTCGAACGTCTACGGCGACACCGTTCGGCTCTACTTTCACTCGCTGCTGCGGCGGGAGCAGCAGTTCCGTTCGGCACTCGAGCTGACGAATCAGATCCGCCTCGACATCATGCGGACGCGCAACTACTTCCTGCGGCACCCGCAGGAGCAAATTGTCACAGCGACGGCCGAAGATGAGGACGGCGACTGGCCGGGTTGATCCGCTAAACTTCCGGCGCCTGAATGTCCGACCCCGTCCTCGCGCTCATCCTGATCGTCTCCTTCTTCGCCGTCGTGACGGCGGCGTCGTTTTTCAAGAGGCTCGATGCGGGGCTCTGGTCTGACGCGGGCGTGCCGATCGTGGCGGGCGTGATCTGCGGAGTCCTGATTCTGTTCGCCGAGTTCGTGCCGCGCTTTGTCGCCACCGGCGTCATGCTCACGCTCGCGGCGCTGTACGTTCGCCTGACCGGAAGCGAGAGCGAGCCGACGGACGGCATGACGCTCGGCGCGGTCACCGGCGCGGCGGCGGCGGTTCCGCTCGTGCTCACCGGTGAAGGCGAGCTGCTGCGTCTGGCCGAGTGCATCCTCGCCGGCGCGATCGCAGGCTTCGGCATCACGTTCGCCCTCACCCACGTGCGCGACAACATGCGCCAGGCTGCCGTCGATGCGGCGACGGCGGGACTCGCGATCGGCGCCGCCTGGCTGCCGGCCGTGATCCTCCGCAGCGGCGCTCCGCGCGTGACCGAGCGCCACGTCGCGATCGGCGCGGCGGCACTCGTGCCGTTCGTCATCATCATCACCGTCTTCAAGCAATGGCCCTCCGTGAGCAACGAACTGCGTCACGAAGCGTCGCTCGGATTCATCGATCCGGACGACGTGCGGGGCACCGCGCATCCCCTCCTCCGCCTCGGCCGCGGCGGCTGGCACAACTCGTCGGCACACCGCGAATTCGTCCGCATTGCCAACAGAATTGCGCTGCGCAAACGGCAGCAGCGCAGCCGCAGCGAACAGATGGCGCGCCTCTATCAGCTCGAAGTCATCAAGCTGCGCATGGAGCTGCAGGAGATGACGCGCATCGACCGCGCGATGCGGATGCAATCGGAGCGCGCCGGTGCGACCGGATCGTAGCCGCCGCGCATTTCCGCGGAAGCCGAGGAACTCTCGCGCGGCGCGATAGAATGCCGCCACGAATGACGCCCCGCCGAATCGCACTCGGTCTCGCACTTTTCCTCGCTACCGCCGCCGTTGCCCAGAAGCCGAACTTCCGGATGATGCAAGGCCCCAAACCGGGCGGCGGAGACGTGAAAATCACTGTCGATCCGGGCGGTACGACGGAGCTGCAGAAGGATGAATATTCGATCCTGCAGGGCGGCGTCACGGTCGAGTATCAGGACATCAAGCTGCGCGCCGACAAGGTGACGTACAACTTCAAGACGCGCGACGTCGTGGCCGAAGGAAACGTCATCATCGATCAGGGCGCGACGCGCGTCAGCGCGACGCAGGCCATCTACAACATGGACAGCAAAACCGGCACGTTCTTCAACGCGAACGCGACGATGGACCCCTCCATGTATTTCTCCGGCGACCGGATCGAGAAAGTCGACGACGACACCTACCGGATGACGAACGGCGTCTTCACCTCGTGCGATCTCGACCGGCCGGCATGGTCGTTCACGGTCGGCAGCGCAGACGTGACGCTCGATGACTATGCACGCATGCGCGACATCTCGTTCCGCGCGCGCGGCGTGCCGATCTTCTGGATGCCGCAGCTGATCTGGCCGACGAAACGCGATCGCTCGAAGGGCCTGCTCATTCCGCGCGCACGCTTCACCGACCGATTCGGCGCGCGTCTCGAAAACGGCTACTTCATTCCGTTCGGCGAGTCGGTCGACGCAACCGTGTATGCCGACGTGAGCAGCGAGTCGTATTACGGCGCCGGCGTCGACGTGCGGTATGTGCCGTCCGAAGACGTGAAGATCGGCGACTTCCGCGGCCACGTGGTGAACAACGCGCGCGACGGGCGGCAGGAGTGGAAGTACCAGTTCCGCCACGCGCAGGAGAATCTCCCCGGCGGCTTTCGCGGCGTCGTCGACGTGCAGGATTACTCGAACCTCGATTTCTTTCGCGAGTACGACGACGACTCGCGCGTCTTCACGGCGTCGAACATCTACTCGTCGGCCTACCTGACGAAGAACGCGCCGAAGTATTCGTTCAACGTCCTCTCCGACCGGCGTGACATCGAGTTCCCCGATCGCCGCCAGCGCGCCGAACAGCTTCCCTCGCTGCAGTTGCGCATGTATCCGCAGCAGATCGCCGGCACGCCGCTGTACTTCTCAATGGAATCGTCGACCTCGCGCATCCGCACCGGCGCCGTCGCGGCGGGCGTCCGCACGATCGACGCCGATTACCTGCGCGCCGACGTCTTCCCGACGCTCTCGATGCGCCTGCGCACACCGGCGTGGCTGTCGATCAAACCGCAACTCTCGCTGCGGCAGACCTGGTATTCGGCCAGCCGCGAAGAAGCGACGAACGCGGTGCGCGACGATTCGATCTCCCGTTTTTACGGCCAGGGGCAGGTGGAAGTGATCGGGCCGTCATTCTCGCGCGTCTACAATCGCGCGCTGGGCGGCTTCAGCCGCTTCAAGCACGTCATCGAGCCGCGATTCAATTACGTGCGGACGACCGACGTCGGCAATCAGAATCGCCTGCTGCGCTTCGATACCGTCGACACGCCGTACCTGCCGATCGTGCAGGACTCGGTCGTCTATTCGCTCACGCACCGGCTCATCGGCAAAGAGGCAGCGGAAGGCGGCAGCGCTCGCGAAGTGCTGTCGTTCGACCTCTCGCAGAGCGTCGCCCTTTCCGATCCCTTCCCTCGCGCCGGCGCAAACGCGGGCGAGCATCGCTTCACGCCGCTCATTGCACGGCTGCGCTTCAATCCGTATCAGGCCATCACGGTCGACGCGCAGGCGATCTTCGGCAACGTCACGCACCAACTCGACAACGTCAGCCTCTCGGCCAATCTGCACGGCGGCGGCGCGAACTCCGACAAGTATCTCGGCTTCAGTTACTACGCGACGCTCGAGCGCCCCAACCTGCCGAACAGCGGGTCGAGCCAGATCATCCTCAACGCCGGATCGTTCATCGTCAAAGACCGCATCCGTTCCGACATCCAGCTCAATTTCGACGCGAAGGAAGGGCAGTTCCTCGAACAGCGCTACCTCACCGGCTGGACAGGCTCCTGCTACGGATTCGCGCTCGAGTATCGCCGCTACCGCGTGTACGGAAGCCCGCAGGGCGACAGCCTTTCGAGCTACGGCATCGCGGTGTCGCTCAAGAACGTCGGCACGATCGGCACGCACTAGCGCCGCCGCACAGCAGCGCGACCTCGGGAGGAGAGGGAGGATTGTCTCTCCTCCGTGCTATGGTTCGCCGTCGAAAACCGATCGGTAGCCGATTTCTCCCATGAACGCACGCGCAACACTCAAAATGAAGGGCCTCATCCTGTCCGGCGGCAAAGGGACGCGGATGCGGCCGCTGACCTACACGTCGGCCAAGCAGCTCATCCCGGTGGCGAACAAGCCGGTGCTCGTTTACGGCATCGAAGCGATCGTCGCGGCAGGGATCGAAGACATCGCGATCATCCTCTCGCCCGAGACCGGACCGGAGATTCGCGACTGCATCGGCGACGGCTCGCGTTACGGCGCGAACATCCGCTACATCGAACAGGATGCGCCGCGCGGACTCGCGCACGCGGTGCTCACCGCCGAAGACTTTCTTCGCGATTCGCCATTCGTCATGTACCTCGGCGACAACCTGCTGCAGCACGGCATCACGCCGCTCGTCGAGGAGTACCGCAACATCAACTGCAACAGCGAGATCCTGCTGACGAAAGTGCCGAATCCCTCGCAATTCGGCGTCGCGGAGCTCGATGAAGAAGGGCGCGTCCTCCGCCTCACCGAGAAGCCGCCGGAACCGAAATCCGATCTCGCCCTCGTCGGCGTCTACATGTTCGACGAGCACATTTTCGAAGCGGCGAAAGCGATCAAGCCGTCAAAGCGCGGCGAGCTCGAGATCACCGACGCGATCCAGTGGCTGCTCGACAACGGCTTCACCGTCCACCCGCACATCGTGAAAGGCTGGTGGAAAGACACCGGCAAGATCGAGGACATGCTGGAAGCGAATCGCACCGTTCTCGACACCTTCGATCAGGACGTCCGCGGCCATGTCGGCGGCGACAGCTACATCGAAGGGAAAGTGGTGATCGAAGAAGGGGCGCAGATCGTCGACTCGGTCGTGCGCGGCCCGGCGATCATCGGCCAGAACGCCCGCATCACGCATGCGTACGTCGGCCCGTACACGTCGATCGGAAAGAACTGCGCGATCGAGCACTGCGAGCTGGAAAACTCGATCGTGCTCGAGAGCTCGAGCATCGCGCACGTGAACGGCCGCATCGAAGCGAGCCTCATCGGCAAGAACGTGAAGATCGGCCGCACGCATCGCAAGCCGGTCGCGTACCGCTTCATGGTGGGCGACAACAGCGAGGTCGGAATCACGTAGTGCGCCGCCGCGCGCTCCGGTTCAGCATGCGCAGAAGCACCTACATTCTGCTTCTGGCGGCAGTTTGCTTCGCCTGCAAACAGCCCGAGGTGCGGCGGGATCACACGCCGGCCGTCAAGCAGACGCTCGCCACGATGCGCGCCGCGATCGAAGCATTCCGCAAAGAGAACGGCCGCTATCCGCGCACGCTCGACGAGCTGGTGCCGAAGTACTTGCCGAGCATTCCGGCCGATCCCGCCACCGGCCTCGCCACGACGTGGCGCACGGTGACGGAAGAAACCGTGCAGCCGAGCGCCGACTTTACGACCAACACCAATACCGCGGCATCCGACTCCGTCATCATCGACGTGCGCAGCGGCGCGGGCGCGCCGTACTCGAACTACTGACATGCCGAACGTCTACACGTTCAAAGATTTCGAGGGGAGCAGCCATCGCATCCTCATCGACCTGATTCACCGCCACGCGCGCCGCGGCGGCACGCTGCTCGACCTCGGCGCGGCAGGCGGCGAGCTCGGCTCGGCGGTGCGCGAGCACTTCTCCCGGACGCTCGGCTTCGAATACAACGTCGATTGCGTCGGCGATCTCTGCGGCCGTTTCGATCAGGTGGTGGTAGCGGATCTCGAACGGGTGAAAAGCCTGCCGTCGAATGTCGATGCGATCGTGCTCGCCGACGTGCTCGAACATCTCCGCAGCCCCGCCACGGCGCTCGCCCTCGTGCGCAAAGCGCTGCGCGATGACGGCCGCGTCTTCATCTCCGTTCCCAACATCGCGAACGTCACGGTCCGCCTCGGATTGCTGGCCGGCATCTTCGAATACCGCGACCGCGGCATCCTCGATCACACGCATCTCCGCTTCTACACAAAGCGAACGATCCGCCGCGAAGTCGAGAACGCCGGCTTCCGCATCATCGAAATGGGCGGTTCGTCCGTCCCCATCCGCCTGATCGTCGGCCGCTTCACGCCCGAGCCGCTCCTGCGCGCCGGCGAAAAAGCGCTGGTCTGGCTGACCCGCGCCTGGCGCGCCCTCTTCGCCTACCAGATCATCCTCGTCGCCGAAAAGCGGGTGCGAGGCGAAAAGCCGGAGCCCGAAGCAACGGTGTACGAAGGACCCGAACGCAGACGGTAAAGAACGCGTCGCGTAAAAGCCGCCTCTGGTGGAGCGGCGGG
>DASVUA010000831.1:0-2614 GCA_036387295.1 Thermoanaerobaculia bacterium
GATAATCTCCAGTTATCGGCGCCACTTGCGACAACGGGCGGATCCGTGCGCGGCTAAGCGAGTTCATGGCATCACGGAGGAAGGCCGGGGGAACTCACGCGCGCGAATGGCGACAGTCAGGATTGCCTGTCCTCGTCCTCCACAGCTCACGGGATCCGCACGACCGCATCGAATGCACCCGCCGCCGCCTGCCGGTTGACCGCCGGATCACGTAAAGCCGGAAGTCTCGAGTTCGACTCGCCGAGGACAGCGCGGGTATGCCGCTGCCGCGCGGTACTCCGCCGTCGCTCAAGAACGAGTGACGGAAAACAGCAAAAACTTACTCGGACTGGCGCTCGTCGCGCCAATGCGTCCTTCAGTAGAAAGACACCGTCTTCCGCTAAAAGTGGTGTCCGTCCTCGCATTTCGGCAAGTCAGCTCTTCCGCGACTTCGGTGAAACTCGCCGCCCGCGATCGAAGATCTCAACAAGATCGACTACCCCGCATTCGAGGGCATTCGCGAGGCGTAGCAGCGTGCCGATCGTGGGTGTCGTCACGCCGCGCTCGAGCTTGCTGATGAACATGGTGTTCGTGTGCGAGCGCTCGGCTAGTTCGGTCTGCGTAAGGCCGCGCGCGAGCCGTAATTCGCGCAGGTGAGGTCCGAAGATCTCGCCTTCTGCTCGTGGTGAGTCAGTCACCAACGACGCCCCTTGACAAATCGGTTCGCGCTAACCATATTGTGATAACGAACGGAGCAATCGAATGAACGACATCACCCGCGACCGCATCCGCCACATCTTCCTCTCTCCCCGTCCCAACTTCCCGCTCATGCCGGCAGCGGACCTGCTCGCGATGACACTCAAGGAGTTGAAACGGGAGATCGAGAGCGGGGCGATTGTAGCGGTTTCGACGAGGCTCGGGCAGCGGGTGACGCGGGAGGAGTTGATGGCCGCGGCGATGCGGCTGTGGGAGCAGGCGTTGATCGAGGAGGCCCTCGGCCAGGACGCGGCGGCGGTGTTGCCTGAGGCGATTCGGCTCGTCGAGTTACGGGCGCGCGTGCCGCGGTATCAGCGCGACATGCTGCGCTATCTGGCGGAGCGGGATCGAACGACGCTGGATGAGGTATTGACGCGCGAGCTCGAGGACGTCGCGTGTGCGTACGCCGAAGAGCTGGCGGCGGCGGTGCCGGGGTTCGACATGGCCATGGTCTGGCCGGAGAGCGCCGCGGACGGTGCGCGGTGATGAGCAGCGGAACTGCAGGCACGCGGATGAAGGCGGCCGCGATGAACGCGGCCATTCGCGACGGTGAGCTTGAGGTGGTCGCGACGTGCAGCGGGAAAAGGATCGAGCTGCGGGAGCTGGCGGCGTATGCGCTCCAGCAGTGGCCGTTGACCACCATCGAGGAGGCGCTCGGGCGGGATGCGACCGCCATGGCTGCGCCTGCAACGACCACCACCGCGGTTGACGGCCACCAGCGGCGGTATAGCGAGTAGTGATTACCCGCCAAAGCAAGGTAGACGGCGAGAAGAACCGGCACAGCGACGAGGTACTCCAGCTTTATTCTGTTGACCAACATACCCAGCTCAGAACGCTCCTCGGCCGTCAGCTTCCGGTAGCTGACCGTCACACGCGAGTCATAGGCCGCGTGGACCAGCTCAGCATTCTCGAGCTCGACCGCGTCTCCATGCGGTGCCGGCGCCGTATGAACAATCGAGAGCGTGCGCCACTTCGTCTGCGGGATGCCGCCGACTGAGTACACGGCGCCAGACGCGAGGACCTCGATCTCGCCCGTGTAGTCGGCCGTGGCGACCCCCGCAGCGTCGATCGTGGAGTCGGCGTCAAACACTAGGACGAACCCGTCCCGCGCATCAGCAGCGGTCGCGTTTGCCCGATCGATCCACATCCGCGAAAGGCTCCAGCACACGTAGGTCACGAGTAAACAGACGGGAAACACGATGAATCCTGCTAGGGCGGCGTTGGAACCAGTATCCCGGGTGTGACGCGCTGAAACGAACATCACCGCGATACCGGCAGCGAACGCGAGTACACCAGCACCGTCCAGTATCCATCTCCACCGGCGGGCATGACGTTGTCGTTCCGACAACCATGCGTACTCGGTGTCGGACATCTGCCGGCGCGCCTTGAGAGGCAGCCCTTCGCACCAGACGGTGGTCTCACGCACGACGCTATTCTAGGTGCGCCCAACGGTTGTACAGAGACGACGAGGGGGCCTCCGGCGGCCGGGCCACGGGCCCCGACCCGTTTATGGGCCTAGCCTCCGCGGACAGCTTCGTATCTCGCGACACAGTGTCGCGGAGGCCAGGCCAACAAACGGGGTCCGGGGCCGAGGCCCCGGCCGCCGGCGGCCTCTCCGGTTCCGTCGCCCCTTCTGTACGCCCTGCAAGAAATCGCTTTTAAATGATCGCGGATGGGAAAAAAGCCATCGCGGATCATTTAAATCCGATCCATGGTCACTTTTATCCCATCGCCGGTCATTTAAATCCCATCGCGGATGGCTTTTATCGGATCGCGGATCATTTAAAAGCGATCGCAGTTGGGAAAAAAGTGATCGGCGTCGGATTTAAATCATTTCGAGACTTGCACAGAGACGACGAGAGGCCTCCGGCGGCCGGGG
>DASVUA010000832.1:0-1731 GCA_036387295.1 Thermoanaerobaculia bacterium
GAGTCGGAACGCGCCGAGCGATGCGTTCCCGCCGCTCATGGTGACGTTCTTCGGCGGCTCGATGCCGAGCGGCACGAGCCCGCCCACTTCTGACAGGCCGTTCGCCGCGCCGACGTCGACCATCACCTTCATGCGCGGATCGGTCGCGGCGACGACTTCGGTGGTCGCTTCGAGCACTTTGCCGACGAAGACAAAACCGGTGTTCGGATCGACCACCGGTGCGAGCGTGCCGGTGGCGAGCGGTGTGGCGGAACGCCAGACGATGCGGGGGTCGGGTTTTGTGATCGAGCCGCCGGGGCCGCTGAGGAGGGAGCGGACGGTGCGGAACAGTTCGTTCGGGCCGATCGGACCTGCTGAGTCCCAGCGCTCGTCGATCTGGGAGAGGTCGACCAGAAGGACGTGGCCGCGGCCATCGACGACGCTGGCGAGGTTCGTTCCCGGAACGGTGCGGACGGCGTACGCGCCATGCGGGATCCAGATGATGTCGGCGAGATGTGCGTCTTCGAGCCATCCCTGTTCCGGGATGGCTACGACCAGCAGGCCGTACTCATTGCCCGGAATGAGCATGTAGTCGCGCTGGGCGGATTCGTACGGGACCGTCCCGCGAAGACCGAGGGCGGGGGTCGCTTCCTGGCCGGGCGCGGCGGCGACGGCGGGCGTGACCAGAACATTGTCCGCCGCCTCGACGGTCCAGCGGTGGAAGGCCGCACCGGTGAAGCGTCCGAACGGCACGTCCCCTTCCAGCGCGAGAAACGCGTTGCAAAGCGGACGCAGACGGGGGTGATGGAAGTAGGCGTCGCATGCCGTCGGCGCGTCGCCGCCGGGCACCGGCGTCGGCTGACCGGTGAGGTTGCGCGTGCGGAACACGAGACCGACAGGCGCGCGTTCCGCGCACGCGGTGATCCGGTCGGAAGGGGCCGCCCCTTCGGCGGTATTGACCGGCGGCTTCAGCCGGAGATCGAGCACGCCGCGCGCGGCATCGAGCGCATACACCTGCAGGTCGCTCGACCCCGGGCGCGTGACGACCATCGCGTCCGGCGTGAATGTGAGGTCGGGAATCGCTTCCGGATCAGTCGGACCGCACCACGGTGCGCGGGCGGCATTGGTGAGCCGCACCTGCTCGCGGAGCGGCTTGTATCCCGGCTGATGCTCCTTGGCGTCGTTCGACTCGATGGCGTTCAGGTCGTAAACACCCACGCCGTAGCCGAAAAGCGCCACGACGCCGTAGGTGGTCTGATTGCGGATCACGCGGATCCGGTCGTTCTCGCGCGCGACGATGCCTTTGATCTGCGCCGGCTGCGACACTGTGGCGTCGGCGGACCATCGCATGTCGAGGTCAACGTTTTCGACCGTGATGCGCTGCATCGAGTACGTGCGCGCCGGATCGGTTTGGAGCGCCGGCTCGAAGTCGCGGGCGAGGCTGATCGAGAGGACCTCGAAGTCTCCCGATGCACTCGTGACGCTCGCGCCGCCGAGCTCCTTGAACTCTTCGCGCGTGGCGTAATCGATCCGCGAGTCCTGCACCAGGATCTTGATCTTTCTCGGGAACGCCTCGGCGCGATCGCTGCCGATGAGGCGGCTCGTCAGCTCGAGGCCGCTGCTCGCCCCCGGTACATACGACACCACCGCACCAGCAGTCGGACGCAATCCGGGTGAGGCGGGGTCGGCGGGCGGCGGCGGCGCGATGAAATCCTCGAGACGGAACGACTGGACGACTCCGTGGAGCGCGGT
>DASVUA010000833.1:0-9357 GCA_036387295.1 Thermoanaerobaculia bacterium
GCACCTCCGGCCGGAGATTCATCAATGTTCGGGAAACGCGGGGCTGACGCGACGACTATACATTCGCAACGCGCGTATCGACCGAGAAAAGAGGCCCTGTATGGACTGCGGTGACGTCAGTCACCGCTTTCACTCGCGGCAGCAACGCTGCCGCAGCAGCGAGCAGGCCGGCGGGCTGAAGCCCGCCGCTCCACCAAACACACTGTAGGCAAAAAGCAAAAGGCGCGGATCTTTCGACCCGCGCCTCTCGCTGCGTTTCACGGAATTGGTGCTCAGTTGTTGCTGCGTGCTTCGAGCGCCTCGAGGCGCTTCTGCAGCTCGTCATTCTGCTGCTTCAGCGTGTTGATCGTGTCGTGCTGGGCGATCGTGTGCAGCGTCAGCTCTTCGACTTTCTCGAGCAGGCGCATCTGCATCTGGCTGAGGTTCACGCCCTGCGCTTTGACTTCGGCGACGTTCGGCACGTTCGGAAGGTGCTTGTTCTCGCGGATGAACTCCGCGAGCTCGGGGATCGACATCAGCTCATACGAATCCTCGAACACGTAATCAGGGACGTTCAGCGTCGTGCCGTCATCGATGAAGCTGCCGCCGCTGACGCGAATGTCTCCGCCGTTGACGTGCAGGCGCGACGACGGGGTGGTCGTTCCGATTCCCATCGCACCGGAAGCGGTGAAGACGAAGTCGCCCTGTTTCGTGGTGTTGATGTCGAGGCTCAGATAGTCATCCGTGGCATCGGTGACGTAGAAGTTCGCCCACGGGAACTGCGCGACGCCGTTCGACGAACGGATCACGACGCCGTAGTTGTCGTCTTCCGAACGGAGGTCGAGGAAGCCCTGCTCGTCCGTGCCTTCCACGGTCGAAAGAACGAGCTGACCGACGTCGCCAACGAAGATGTCAGCGATTTCGACAGCCGACGTCGTGCCGCGGAGGCGGAGACCGTTGGTGTTGGTGCCGAACACGTCGAGCTTGGTCGTCGGGCTCGCGGTGCCGATGCCGACGTTACCGGCCGCGCTGACGTCGATCGTGCTGGTCGGCGCGCCGGGACGAATGCGGAAGGGGAGCTTGGAGCCGCCGGTCACATCGCGAATGAAGAAGTTCGCTTCGTTCCCCGCGATGTCCCACGTCTGAGCCGTGAAACCGCCGGCGTTCGTCTGCTCGAGGCGGTGGCCAGGCGTGTTGCCCGTGGTGATGTGAAGGTCGAGGACCGGCGTCGACTGCTGAAAGCCGATCTTGCCGGTGCTGTCGACGTAGATCGAGTTCGCAGGCGCGCCCGCTTCAACCGCGACGAGGTTACGCGCGGCCGTCGAGTCTTCGAGGAAGAACGCGTTCTGCCCACCGCTCGCGCTTTCGTTCGCAATCAGGCGCCAGTCGTTCGCCGGGAAACCGGCGGACGACGACGTGTCTTCGAAGTGGATGCGGAGGTTGTTTTCTTTCAGACGGAACGTGTCGAAGCCGAACGATTCCGTAGCAGTGCAATCGATGCCCACACATTCGCTGCCCTGCACGATGAGGTCGTCCGCGATGACCTGCGCTTCGACAGCGACCTGGCCAGGACGCGCTTCGGTCTCCACGCCGCCGAAACGGTCGTTCGCGTTCGCAGCGGACGCGCTGTCCTTCGACGTCCCTTCTTTCGCTTCCGGCGACACGATCGCGCCGTTGCGGATCGTAATGACACCAGACTGCGTCGTCGCGCTGCCGAGGCCCGCTTCCTTCATGATGCGGCGGATCGTCGCGTCATCGCCGTTCGCGCGAGCCGCTTCGAGCTGCTTCTTCAATCCTTCCGAGATGCGCGGCTCGACGCGCAGCTCGTAGGTGTACTGACCGTCTTCCGGCGCGCCACCGAGATCGGCGAGACGCAGGGACGGGTTCTTGCCTGACGCGAACTCGCGGCGAACCGCTTCACCGTATTTATCGACGACCGTGAGCACGACCTTGTCGTGGCCGGTGGTCTTCATCTGCCACTCGATGAACGAACCGCCGCCCGTCGTGCGGCCGACTTCGTCCTTCGCAAACGCACCGAATGTAACGAGCAACGACAAACTGACAGCCGAAAACCTGGACATCAACGACTTTCTGGACATGGCTCTCCTCCTCTGGTTAGACCTGTGGCACACGGGCACGGAAAACCCGGTGCCGCCTGCGACGATTGGGTGTTACCTGGAACCGATTGGGGTCTTTTGGATCAGACGCGGATGAGTAACTATACGTTTACGCATCCACGCCGTCCACGTAAAAAAGGAGGGCGGCCGAGGAGGAGTGACGTCTTTCCGTGGGGCCGTCTACTCCCACTCGATCGTGCTCGGCGGCTTCGACGAGATGTCGTACACGACGCGGTTGATGCCGCGCACCTCGTTCACGATGCGCCTCGACATTCTGTCGAGCACGTCGTGCGGCATGCGGTACCAGTCGGCGGTCATGAAGTCGGTCGTGGAGACGGCGCGAATCGCACAGACGTTTTCGTATGTCCGTTCGTCGCCCATGACGCCGACGCTCTTCACCGGGAGGAGGACGGCGAACGCTTGTGAGATCTCGCGGTAGAGACCCGCTTTGCGGATCTCGTCGATCACGATCTCGTCGGCGTTCTGCAGCACTTCGACGCGCTCGGCCGTCACTTCGCCGAGGATGCGCACCGCGAGGCCGGGGCCGGGGAAGGGATGGCGCCACACGAACTCCGGCTCGAGCCCGAGCTCGATCCCGAGTTGCCGTACTTCATCCTTGAACAGCTCGCGCACCGGTTCGATGAGCTTCAATCCCATCTTCTCCGGCAGGCCGCCGACGTTGTGGTGTGTCTTGATGACCGCGGACGGTCCTTTGATCGAGACCGACTCGATCACGTCGGGATACAGCGTTCCCTGCATCAGATACTCGACGTCGGGGATCCGTTTCGCTTCTTCCTCGAAGACGGCGATGAATTCGTTGCCGATGCGCTTGCGCTTCACCTCGGGATCTTCGATGCCGGCGAGCTTTTCGTAGAAACGATCGCGTCCGTCGACCTGCACGAAATGCAGTCCGAGACGATCGCTGAGGCGTGAGCCGACCTGCAGCGCTTCGTTTTTGCGCAGCACGCCGTTGTCGACGAAGATCGCCGTGAGCTGCTGTCCGATCGCTTCGGCGACGAGCAGCGCGGCGACGGTCGAATCGACCCCGCCGCTCACCGCGGCGATCACTTTGCGGTCACCCACTTCCTGTCGGATCTCTTCGACTTTCCGCCGCCGGAAGTCGCCCAGATCCCACGTCGGCTCGCAGCCGGCGATGTCGAACAGGAAGTTCTTGATGATCTGGCCGCCCGCCTCGCTGTGCGTCACCTCGGGGTGAAACTGGATTCCGTAGCAGCGGCGCTCGACGTTCTCGAATGCGGTGATCGGCGCGCTCGCTGAGACGGCCGTCGTCACGAAACCGGGAGGGCCGGCGAGGATGCGGTCGCCGTGGCTCGCCCAGACCTGCTGATGGTTCGCGGTGCCGGCGAAGAGTTTCGAGTCGCCGCCGGTGACTTCGATCTCCGCGCGTCCGTACTCGCGCTCCGCCGCTGCTTCGACTTTGCCGTCGAGAAAATAGGCCGTGAGCTGCATGCCATAGCAGATGCCGAGGATCGGCACGCCGAGGTCGAAGATTTCGCGCGAGCAGTACGGCGCGGCCTCCGAGTAAACCGACTGCGGGCCGCCCGAAAGAATGATCGCGGTCGGCGCGAGCTCGCGGATCTTTTCGAGCGGATGATCGAACGGATGCACGACCGAATAGACGCGGTTCTCGCGAATGCGGCGGGCGATCAGTTGTGTATATTGGGAGCCGAAATCGAGGACGAGGACGGTCTGCGCAGCGTTCACGCCGCGCATTCTAGTCGAGGGGATGAGAACGGGCTCGCGCCGCGGAACGCGACCGTGATTCGGGGGCCGCGGCGTCGTCCCCGGAGGACGAACGCCGCGGCCCGGCGCTCTCTTCTCAAAGCAGGTTGCGGAGCTCTTTTCCCGGCTTGAAGCGGATCGTGTTGCCGGGCGGGATCTTCACTTCGACGCCGGTCTTCGGATTGCGGCCGATGCCCTTCTTCCGCTGCTTGACCTGGAACACGCCAAACCCGCGGAGCTCGATGCGCTGTCCGCGCGCGAGCGCGCTGCGCAGTCCTTCGATCACGGTGTCGACCGCCTGTGCGGCCTTCACACGTGAAATTTCCGAAGTCTCCGCGACTTTGTTGACGATGTCCGCCTTGATCATCAAGTTCCTCCGAAGGCGCTGATTATACGATGGTTGCACCTGAACCGACCGAACGTCACCGCATCGACTTGTGGCTCAAGCTGGTCTGCCTCTTCAAGCACCGGGGCGACGCGACCGAGGCCTGCAAAGGCGGCCACGTCAAGATCAATGGAGAGCGCGTCAAGCCGGCCGCTCCGGTCCATGAAGGCGACCTCGTCGAGCTCTTTGCCGGCGAGCGCTACCGCCGCGTGGTCGTGAAAGCGATCCCCTCCGGCAACGTCTCGAAAGAGACCGCGCGCACGATGTACGTCGACGAGACGCCGGTGCGCGAGAAGATCGTGATGCCGGAAGCGTTCCGCGAGCGCGGCGCCGGACGTCCGACCAAACGTGACCGGCGCGAGATCGAAAAGATCCGGCGCTGAGCGGCGAGGTCGTCTATGGTGGAGCGGCGGGCTCTTAGCCCGCCGCCTGTTCGCGAGCATCCGGCGGCCTAAGAGCCCGCCGCTCCACCAGACCGCGCTGGAAATGAAAACGGCGGGCTGTAAGCCCGCCGTTCTGGTGCGATTCGCGAGGCGCCGTCAAGGCGCGTTCACGAAACGCCGCATGTCGACATTCGCGATGAGGCCGATTGCGATGAAGAACATCATCGTCGACGAGCCGCCGTACGAAATGAGCGGCAGCGGGATACCGGTCGTCGGGAGGATGCCGATCTGCATCGACACGTTGATCAGCACGTGAAACACGAAGAACATGATCAGGCAGATGACGAGGAACGTGCCTCCTCGATCACGTGCGTGCTTCGCGAAGGTGAGCGCTTGAAACACGAGGTAGAGGTAGAGCGCGAGCACGACGACCACGCCGACAAACCCCCACTCCTCGCCGAGAACCGCGAAGATGAAGTCGGTGTGATGCTCCGGCACGAAGCCGAATTTTCCCTGCGTCCCGTGGCCAAAGCCCTTGCCGTGAATGCCGCCCGAACCGATGGCGATCTTTGCCTGCGTGACCTGATATCCGGAACCGAGCGGATCGCGCTCCGGATTGAGGAAGATCATGACGCGCTCTTTCTGGTACGGCTTGAGGAACGCGAACCATCCGAGCGGCAGTGCGATCACCGCCATCAGGATCATGGCCGCCCAGATGCGCGGGCGGATGCCGCCGAAGAACATCGCCACCGCGATGAGAGGGAAGAACGACGCCGCGGTTCCGAAGTCGGGCTGAATGATGATCAATCCGACCGGGAAACCGATGATGGCCATCGCCTTCACGAACGAGCGGAAATCGAGATACGCGCGATCGTTCGAATCGAAGAAGCGCGCGAGCATCAGCGCCGTGAATACCTTCATGAACTCGGATGGCTGAAACTGAAACCCGCCGATTCGAATCCACGACTTCACGTTCGCGGTGAGCTGTCCCCATAGCAGCAGGTAGATGAGCAGGATGATCCCGATGCCGTAGAGGATCGGAGCGATGTCGAACAGGACGTGGTAGTCGACCGTGAGGATGACGAGGGCCAGCGCGAGGCCGATGCCGACCCACAACATCTGCCGCTTGAACGTGCCGAGTCCCGGCTCGTTGAAGAAGGTGGCGCTGTAGACGAGCAGACAGCCGATGACCGCGAGCACGATGGCCGTGCCGAGGAAGTTCAGGTCGACTCTCGGAGTAGTGCGATCGCCAAACATTATCTTGTGCTCGGGAGCGGCAGTTCGCCTTCCCGGATCTGCTCCAGTGTTTCAGGATTGCTGAGGTCGAGGCGGGTGCCGCTGACGTTGTTGCGGAAACGCGATTCGAACATCAGTTTCGCGAGCGGAGCGGCGTCCGCGCCACCGGCGCCACCATGTTCGACGAAGACGACGACGACCATCTGAGGATTGTCGCGCGGCGCGAACGCCGCGAACCAGGCGTGGTCGCGATACTTGAACGGCAGCGCGGTCGCTTTGACGCGGCCGGCGTACGCGATGACCTGCACCGAGCCGGTTTTGCCCGACACGTCGAGGCCTTCGACGCGTGCATTTCCGCCGGTGCCGCCCTGCGCGTTCACCACCTGCCACATGCCGTCGCGCACCGCTTTCAGTGCGTTCGGCGCGAGCTCAACCTGGTGAATGATCTTGCTCGGCACGCGGAACCGCTTGTACGAGCCATCCTTCTGCACCCGGTCCACATAGCGGACCACGTGCGGCTGGAAAACGTTGCCGCCGTTCGCGACCGCCGCGGTCATGTTCGCCACCTGAAGCGGCGTCACGATGAGCGGGCCCTGACCGATGGCGACCGAGATCGTTTCGGCCGGATACCACTTCTTGTCGCCTTTGACCGGATGTTCGGCGCGCCACTTGGTCGACGGCACGAGTCCCGCGCGCTCGCCGTCGAGATCGATGTGCGAGATCTCGCCGAATGTGAGCTTGTTCGCGTACTCCTTGATCTTGTCGACGCCGAGGCGTGCGCCGGTCTGGTAGTAGTAGATGTCGCACGACACCATCAACGAGCGCTCGACGTCGACCGACCCGTGGCCTTCCTTCTTCCAGCAACGGAAACGGCGGCCGAAGAACACGCCGCTGCCTCCGCAGCCGAATTGCGTGTCGGGCCCGACCACCCCGTCAGAGAGGCCGGCGATCGACATGACCACTTTGAAAACCGAGCCTGGGGAGTAGAGCCCCTGAATCGCGCGATTGAGCTCGATTTTGAACGGGTTGCTCGTGATCGTCTTCCACACCTCGGGCGTGAAGCGTTTCGAGTAGACGTTCGGGTTGAAGGCAGGCGAGGAGACCATCGCCAGCACTTCGCCGTTCCGCGGATCGAGCGCCACGGCCGCGCCGACCATCTCGTTCTCGACAAAGTACTGCTCGGCGCGCCGCTGCAGCTCGAAGTCGAGCGTCATGTAGATGTTGTCGCCCGGAACCGGATGCTGCCGCGCGGGAGCGTATTCGCTGAGGCGGCGGCCGTCGGCGTCGTACTCCCAGAACTCCGCGCCGTCTTTGCCGCGCAGGTACTGGTCGTACATCAGCTCGACGCCCCGCTTGCCGATCAGGTCACCCTGTTCGAGCTGGCGGTTCTGCGTCAGCTCTTTCTCGCCGACTTCGCCGATGAAGCCGAGGACGTGCGCCGCCATCGTGCCGTACGGATAGTTCCGGCGCTGCACCGGAAGCACGTGGATCTCGGGGAATGCGATCGACTGCGCCTGAATCTTGGCGACCTGCGACATCGTCAGCTCTTCCGCGATCGGGAACGGCTGGGTCGAGGTGTGTTTCGCCGATTCTTTTTCCCACCGCGCCGTCACTTCGGGCAGCGGCAGCTCGAGCACGCGCGACAGAAACTGCTCGACCTTCTGACGGCGGCCCTTGTCCGCCTTGACGAGCGGCTTCATCACCACCCGGTCGATCTGCAGCGTGTAGGCGGGCTGGTTATCCGCGAGGATCTTGCCCGTGCGATCCATGATCAGGCCGCGTTTGGCCGGGATCTCGATCTCGCGCAGTGCGTTCGCCTCGGAAAGGCCGCGGTACTTCTCCGCCTGTACTCCCTGCACGAACCAGAACGATCCGGCGAGGAAAACGAAGATGGCGACGATGCCCCAGAGGACGGCGTTGATACGGAATTGAAGGAACTTCTGATCGTCTCGATATACGCGCATGGACTTACCACGCGGACTGACGACGCGTGGCCTCGATCGGCTCCTCACGCAAGAACAGTGTCAACAGCTGGTACACCAGCATGCCGAACAGCAGCGTGAAAATGGTTTTGACGAGCAACGCCTGCTCGAACATCTCGATGCGCTGCTTCACGAGGATGTTGACGAGCACATAAATCACCAGCTCATTCACGATCACCGCGCCGCCGAGACAGGCGCCGAAGGCGAGAGTGCCGCGCAGCGACAGGCGCGAGTTGATGTATGCGACGACGTACGCGCAGACGGTGAGAGAGAACGCGTGCAGGCCGAACATCGCGTTCGAAAACGCGTCCTGAACGAAGCCGGCCATCACGCCGGCCACGATCGCGCCGAGGATGTTGCCGCCCATCGAGTAGTACACGACCAGAATCACGTACGGATTGAAAAACGCGAGCGCATTCGGATAGAAGCGATCGAGAAGCGAATGCAGTGTCAGGGCGACGAGCAACCCAATCGCAAAACGTAACCACCTCAAGGCGCGTACCTCACGATCGACTCAGGGATTTTGCGCGTGTGAATCACGATGACTTCTTCGATCGTGCCGAAGTCCACCAGCGGTCGCACAGCAATGGATTTGAAGAGTGACTGACCAGGCTCGGAGCGCGTGACGATCCCGATCGGAATGCCGCGCGGGTAGATGCCGTCGATGCCGGCGGTGAGGACGCGGTCGCCGACCTGCACGTCCGCCAGCGTCGGAATGTCGAACATCTGCGTTCCGGTGCCGCCGTTGCCGCGCACCACACCCTGGCGGCGGGTCCGCTCGACGAGCGAGCCGATCGAGCAGTTGTTGTCGGTCACGAGCTGCACTTTCGCCAGATCGTTCGTCGTCAGGACGACGCGTCCGACCAGGCCGTTCGCGTTCGCGACGACGTCGTTGACCTGCACGCCGTCCGCGGAGCCGCGGTCGATGATGATCGATTTGAAGCGCCCTGCCGTGTCGAGCATGATCGTCTGCGCCATCGACGTCTGCATGTCGAACTGCTCAGAGTAGGCGAGGAGGCTGCGCAGCCGTTTGAGGTCCCCCTCGGACTGCCGCAGCTTGAGGTTCTCGGTCGTGAGCGACGCCACCTTCCGGTGCAGCTCGACGTTCTCGTTCACCGCGGCTCGCATGTCGAGATAGCCGTGATGCATGTCCTGCACGGTGCCACCCATCCAGTTCACGAATTTCGGCACCGGCGAGAAGATCGTCATGACGGTGCGCTCGAACATCGTCCGCGTCTCGCCCAGATAACGCGTCTGATGACTGAAACTCATCAGCACGAAGAGCAGGGAGAGAACGACGATGAACAGGAGCGTCGGGCGGCGGGGAATGACGTCAGTCGGGACTGCCATGTTCGAACTGCGGCTTCAGCAGGTTTTGGGCCAGGGTGTGTGGCGTTCGCGCGATGGTTTCGAGGGGCGCGCGAGGCGCGCGCGGCGCTTGGGCGCTTGGGCGCTTAGGCGCTTAGGCGCATGAGGCGCTTGGGTGCTTTTACGCCTCGAGGCACGGTCATCGCGATTTGCCGCGATGCTCG
>DASVUA010000834.1:0-8017 GCA_036387295.1 Thermoanaerobaculia bacterium
TCCGCGGTCACGGGATGGGTGAAGCCGATGTGCATCGTCGAGTAGATGCCGCGCACGGTCGGCAGGAGATGCGGCACGAAGACGAGCGTGGCCCGCTCGCCGAGGTGCAGTCCCTGGCGGATCTCCGGCTCGTGCCGGTGCTGGCCCACTCCGTACGCTTTGAAGTTGCCGGAGAGCTCGGTGAATGAATATGCAAGGTCGCTCTTCTTCCCTGCGCCGGAAACGCCCGACTTGGAATCGCAGATGACGGCCTGCGTCCGGTCGATGAGGTACGTGACCGGCCGCAGCGCGAGGAGGATGGAAGTCGGGTAGCAGCCGGGGTTCGCAACGAGGCGCGCTTTCTTCAGCTCGCCGTTGCACCACTCGGGGAGGCCATACACCGCTTCGCCGAGGAGCTCCGGACGCGCGTGCTCGAAGCCGTACCACGACGGATACAAACCGGGCTCGCCGAGGCGGAACGCGCCGGAGAGATCGATCACCTTCATCCCGCGATCGAGGAGCTGCGGCGCGACGGCGGCCGAGACTTCGTTGGGCGTAGCGAGGAAGACCACGTCCGCTCCCGACTCGAGCACCGCATCGACGGAGAACGATTCGCTGGAGAAGGCAGCGTTGACCTTCGCGTGACGATGGCGGGCGAGGATTTTCTGCAGCTCGGCGCCGGCGTATCCGGTCGCGCCCGCGATGGCGACACACGTATCGTGTTGATGAATATTCATGAATGCACGCTCCGGAAGACGACGTGGCGCGCTAGGCGCGCGTACGTCGCGTCGCCGGTGTCGTACCGGCGAGCTGCTGGATGCGGCGCGAGAACGCGCGCGCGGCGGTGGGTGTGCGGAAGGCGACGAAAATCGTGTCGTCGCCGCCGATGGTGCCGAGGGCCTGTTCGAGGGGCATGGCGTCGATCGCGCTGGCAACCGGCTGTGCGGCCGCCACCATCGTTTTGATCACCACGAGATTCCCCGCGGCCTCAGCGAATACGACGCTGTCACGCACGAGCTGCTCGAAGCGGTGCTCGCGCGACTCGCGCGGCGTGAACGCGGCCACGTTGGCCGCGGCGGTGCCGGCGAGCGTTTCGGCGGTGACGTAGCCGTCCGGCGTCTTGACGAGGCCGAGCTCGCGCAGATCGCGCGAGAGCGTCGGCTGCGTGACGCTGAAGCCGCGCTTGCGCAGTGCGGCCAGCAGCTCGTCCTGGGAGTGGACGGCCGTCTGGCGCACGACGGCGAGGATTTCCTCCCGCCTGCGCAGCACGTCACCATGTGAATAAGAATTCATCATCGCGAATACTTATGCACGAACCGGCGCGAGTCAAGCGGTATTTCAAAATCATCGCGAGCCACGCGAATGAGCTGCGATGCGGCTGCCCGAGCGGCGTGCATCCGGCGAAAGGCGTGGTGGTGCAACGGAGCTCCCGCGCATCGCGCGAAATCAATTTCAGGCAAATTGAGTGACTTTCCTCGCCGTTTGCGCGATACAAGGAGACAGGGGGTCCATCCAAACCATGAAGTCCGTTCGTTACATCATCGTTTTCACGCTGCTCGTCCTATCGCTCGTGCCTGCCGCGGAAGCACAGCGGCGCAGGCGCTCGGTGCGTTCCGCGCCGCGGATCGTCGCGCCGCCGGCCGGGCAGTGCCACACCTTCGGCTTCGTGCGCCCCGGCCTCAAGGCTACGTATCTTTCCAATGCGCAGGGTGGCGACGTCACCTCGACCGTCACCTACATCTCCGACAGCGCCACCGAGACGCGGACCACGCAAACCGTGGCCACCCCGCAGGGAAATGCGGAAGGGGAGACGGTCATCACCGGTGAGATGGTCGGCAATCTTCGCGCGGTCAAGCACGTCTTCGTCCGTACCTCCATCATGGCTCCGGTGATCGGCCGCGTGACGACCGACGTCGACATCGACTTCGTCCCGTCGCTCGCGGTGGGGCCGGCCGGCGGCTGGTGTGTCAACGCGACGTGGCTCTCATCGCCGTCGACGCAGACGATCACCACCCGTCCCTCGATCGGCCCGCCGATGACCATCACCAACACCGTGCTCGCCAACGAAGGCATCGTCCTCGCCGTCGGCGACCAGATCACCGTTCCGGCCGGTACGTTCAACACCGTGAAGTATCGCGGCACGTACGCTTCGGCCAGCGGCGCGCAGGTCGCGATCACCTGGGTTTCGATGGAGCACAACATCGTCGTGAGACAGGACACGCTCGACGCGGGCGGCTCCACGACCAGCGTCATGCAGTTGACGGCGTTGCAGTAGAAGTAAAATGCAGGCGTCCCGTTTGCAGGATTTCGGGGCAGGAGGCCTCATGTCCAGAGTGGAACGCACCGAAAACCCGACCGAACGCCGCGGCAACGAACATCTCCGGCAGGCTGAGCGTGGCCGCGACAGCGGCAGCACTCATCGTGACGATCCGAATCCCGGCCACACTCCGACCAAAGCCGAAGGCGAAGTCGGTGACGTGGAAGAAGCACTGAAGCACCAGTCTGAGTAACCCTCAGACCTCAATTCCAACAGACCGCATGAGGGCGAGCGCGTTGCTCTTCGTGACAACGCCCGCCCTCATTCTGTAATCGAAGACCACCTTCCCCTCTTCGATGTGATCTTCAAAGTGCACGTTCGCCGCTTTCGGTGCGAGCGATTCGGCGATCTGCGCGAGCGCAAGGTCGTGCGTCGAGACCAAGCCGACCGCCCCTCGCTCCACCAGCCCCCGCACGATCGCTTCCGCGCCGATGCGCCGGTCATGGGAGTTCGTTCCGGCCAGCACTTCGTCGAGCAGATAGAGCAGCGGTCCGCCGCGCGACATGTCGAGCACCAGGCGGATGCGCAGGATCTCGGCGTAAAAGCGCGACGCGTTTTCCTGCAGCGAATCGGCGACTCGGATCGACGCGCCGACCGCCGTCGGCGCGATGCGCAACGACTGCGCGCACACCGGCCCGCCTGCCATGGCCAGCACCGCGTTCACGCCGACGCTGCGCATCATGGTGCTCTTGCCCGACATGTTCGAGCCGCTGACGACGAGCAGCCGCAGCGTGTCGTCGAGACGGATGTCGTTCGTCACGCGCCGGTCGCCCGGAATGAGCGGATGCCCGAGCGCGGTCGCATCGAAGAGCGGCCCGCGCGCCTCGATGGACGGCATCGTGAAGTCGGGATGCTCGAAGGCGAACGACCCGAGGGAAGCGAGCGCCTCGATTTCACCCACCGCCTCGATCCAGTCGCCGACGCGCGTTCCAGACCGCACGCGCCAGCGTTCGATCAGCAGCGCGAGGTTCGTGGTCCAGAGCAGCACGATGGCGATCATCGCGAAGAACTGATTGCGGCGCGCGTCGAGCAGCGCGACGAGGCCGCGCAGCGTTTCGATCTCTGCCGACGCCGCTGCATCGGCGCCGCGCAACCGCGCGGAGAGCGCGGAAAGACGCGGCGACGTGAACGACTCGCGCTCGATGCGCGCCAGCACGCCGGCCAGCAACGCGAGCGCCGGCTCGGCTCGCTCGACGGCGGCGACGATCGGCTCGACCCGCGGACCCATGTGCCGGGCGAAAAACATGGAGAGAATGAGGGCGACGAGCAGCGGCGTGGCCGGGACGTTGGCGAACACTCCCAGCCGCAACACCGCCTCGGGATGCGTGAGGCCGATCAGCCGCGCGAGCAGCGAGGGGAGCGCGATCGCAAACAGGATCAGCGTGACGCTCGGCAGGACGATCGCCGCGATGCGCTCGAAGCGGGTGAGCGTCACGGCCGGCATCGCGCCCCACTGGTCGAGCCGCGCGCTTTCGATCTCGCGCGTGACCTCGGAGGCGGCAATCGCGAGATCCTCGCGCAGGTCGACGTTGCCGCGCAGCTCGTGCACGCCGGTCTGGCGTGACGCGATCTCGCCGGCGTCCATCGACGGCTCTTTCAGCCATTGCGCGAGCCGCAGACGGCCGGCGCGCGTGACGGCGATCGAGATGAGCTCGAACAACGACCCGCGGCCGAAGAGATCGAAGTCGCCGGCGTAAGGATGATGATCGTCGGACAGTTCTGATCCCGCGTCGCCGGTGCCCTGCCATGTGCCGTCGATGCGGCCGAGGCCGCGCTCGTAGAAGGCCGCGCCACTCTCGGCGCGTTTGCGCGCGCGCACGATCCGCTCGTGCGCGATCACCAGCACCACGAATGCGGCGAGCGGCAGGAGCGCCGCCGGCACGTTCCAGAACGCCACGCCGACCGCGAGGACGATCATCAGCAGGCGGATCAGCGAAATCCTCCGCTCGCGTGCCCGCAGCGACGCCGCGGTACTCTGTCGTTGAATCAGCCGTTCCGAGTACAGTTCCCTCACGGCCGCATTCTTTCCGATTTTCCGCGGCATTGTTCCAATTGTTGAGATCGGGCTCTTGATGCTCCCACCAGGACCGAAGAACCGCTTCCCCGGCGCCAACCTCCGCGCGTTGCAGTACGACCCGCTCGCGTTCCTGACGCGGATCACGCGCGAGTACGGTGACACGACACACTTTCGCGTCGCACGCGCACATCTTTTCTTTTTCGCCCATCCCGACGATGTGCGCGACGTGCTGGTCGCGCGTCACGCCTCCTTCATCAAAGGCCTCGCCCTGCAGCGGACGAAGATCGTCCTCGGCGAAGGGCTGCTCACGAGCGAAGGGGATCTGCACAAGCGGCAGCGCCGCCTCGCGCAGCCGGCCTTTCATCGCGAGCGCATTCAGCGCTACGGCGAACAGATGGTCGAGCAGACCGTCGTCGCGCGCGGGCGGTGGCGCGATGGCGAGGAGCTCGACGTGGCGCACGAGATGATGCGCCTCACGCTCGCTGTCGTTGCGAAGACGCTGTTCGGCGCCGATGTCGAGAGCGACGCGGACGAGATCGGCTCGGCGCTCACGGAACTGATGCTGATGTTTCCGGTGCTGCTGCATCCGCTCGCGCCGCTCATCCTGCGCATCCCGTTCTATCCGCAGGTGCGCCGCTTCCGCAAAGCGATGGCGCGGCTCGATCGCATCATCTATTCGATGATTGAGGAGCGCCGCCGCGCGAGCCGTGCCGAGCAGGAGACGCGCGCCGATCTCCTCTCGCTCCTGCTCCTCGCGACCGACGTCGAAGGCGACGGCGGCGGCATGAGCGATCTGCAGTTGCGCGACGAGGCGATGACGATCTTTCTGGCCGGTCACGAGACGACCGCGAACGCGCTCGCCTGGACCTGGTACGCGCTGGCGCGTAACCCTGAGATCGAGCGCGAGCTCCATCGCGAGCTCGACGAGGTCCTCGGCGGACGCGTCCCCACGCCCGCCGATTACCCGCGGCTGCCGTACACCGAGATGGTGCTCGCCGAGTCGATGCGCCTCTTTCCTCCCGCCTGGGGCCTCGGCCGCTACGCCACGGACGACGTGAAGATCGGCGAGTGGGAAGTGCCGCGCGACGCGCTGGTGATCCTGTCGCAATGGGTGACGCACCGCGATCCCCGTTTCTGGCCCGACCCCGAACGCTTCGACCCGCTCCGGTTCACACCGGAAGCAAAAGCGGCCCGTCCGAAGACCGCCTACTTTCCGTTCGGCGGCGGCCCCCGCATCTGCATCGGCGAAGGCTTCGCCTGGATGGAAGGCGTCCTCCTCCTCGCCACGATCGCGCAGCAGTGGCGCTTCGAAAAAGGTCCCGACGTCGAGCCGGTCGCGCTGATCACGCTCCGGCCGAAGCAGAAGATGATGATGCGGGCGGTGAGGCGGGAGGCGCGTCGCTGAGGCGACGCGCGGGCGTTCGGCGTTCGCGGTGCTCAGCGGCAACGCGTTCGACGAAACACCCCAAACGCCGAATGCCCAACGCCCGCGGCGCGAACGCGCCGCGTACAATCTTCCCATGCAATCCGTAGAAGCGCTTTTCGCTGACTACGCTGCCTACCATCAGACCGCGGGCAACAAGCTGTTTCACCGCGTCGGGATCCCGATGATCATGTTCACGCTGATCGCGATGCTGACGTACGTGAAGCTCTTCACGGCCGGCACGGTCACGGTCGACGCGGCGATCGTGCTCATCGCGCTCGCGAGCGCGTACTACTTCCTGGTGGCGTGGCGGCTCGCGATTCCGATGACGGTCGTGTCGGTCGTTTTCTACTTTGCGGGCGCGCTCCTCCCACTCGCGATTTCGGCCGCGTTCTTCATCCTCGGATGGATTCTGCAGTTCATCGGACACAAGGTCTACGAGCACAAGAATCCCGCCTTCTTCCGGAACTTCGTCCATCTGCTGGTCGGGCCGCTCTGGATCCTCAACGACGTCATCCCGGTCGTGAAGCCGCGGCGGTGATCGCCCGGTCGCCGCGAAACGGACGGTCCGTTTTTTGCTGGTGACGCAAACTCGGGCACAAAGCCATGGCAGACAAGCAGGAGCACGACATCCTCGTCGTCGAGGACGACCCCGCCATTCGGAGGCTCGTGTCGATGGTGCTGCTGCGCGCCGGCTACCGCGTCGACGTCGCGTCTGACGGGCTCGAAGCCGTGCTCAAGCTCGGGGTCTCGGAGTACGACGTGATCGTGCTCGATCTGATGATGCCGAATCTCGACGGCTTCACGTTTCTCAACACGTTCGCGCGCGAAGAGCCCGAGCGCCTGCGCAAAGTGATCGTCACCAGCGCCGCCTCGCCAGCCGTGATCAAAGAGCGAATGCTCGGCGCCCCCTATCGCCTCCTCCCCAAACCGTTCGACATCGGCGAGCTCGTAACCCACGTCCGCTCCTGCATCGACGACCAGGGCCAGCCGCCGAGCATTTCCGGCTCCCTCTCCGGCGGCGCAGCGGGCTCTTAACCACGGAACGTGAATCGACACTTAGGGTGGAGCGGCGGGCTCTTAGCCCGCCGACGCTCATCGACAACCGGCGGGCTGAGAGCCCGCCGCTCCACAAGAGACGTTCGCATGCTGCTACTTCGCGATCGCATCCTGCTTGTTTGGTGGAGCGGCGGCCTTCAGGCCGCCGATCATGCTCGGTGGGCTAAAGCCCACCGCTCCACCTGAACAATGTGCGTGGCGGAAACCGCGCGATCGGCGGCCTGAAGGCCGTGGCCGCCGATCCGAAGTACGTCGCTCGCCACCGCGGGCGCTAAACTTCGTTCATGCGCGCCATCGGTTCCGATCGCGTCCGGATGTCGGGCGATACGGTGATCCTCCTCTGCGCGTTCTCGAAAGGGTGGACGCCGCGCACGCCGGCGAGCGGGACGCATGCCGAGTTTCCGGGGACGACCGTGCTGTGGGATGAGCAGTATTTCGAGGTCGTCGAAGCCGCGGGGGCGGATGGGGGCCGCATTCGTTACGTGCTGGTGCCGTGGCGCGAGGATCACACGATCCGGACATTCGAGCATTACAGCGACGAAGCGGAAGCGCGCCGCATCGCCGATTACGAGCTGGCGAAAAAGCAGCGCCGCGCGAGCGCCGCGTCGCGCTGGTCGGGCCTCGTGCTCGGGCATCTTCCCGAGCCGGCGCAGCGGCGGATGCAGAACGAGCTCGGGATCGCGCCGACGCGCATCACCGTCATCTCCTGCATCCCGCCGATGGCCGTCTTCGGCATCTTCGTCTTCATCAGCGTCGGCGCGTTCATGCGCGGCCAAAAGTCACTCGTGCCGGGATGGCTCTTCGCGCTCGCGTTCTTCATGTTTTTCGAGTCGCTGCTTCGCTTCATCGTGGCGATGCAGGTCGGCCGCGGCGTCGGCTCGGTGATCGGGACGCTCGCGTACGGCATCTACTCGCTCGTCACGCCGAAGCGCGCCGGCGCGCCGCCACCGGAGCGGCGAGGCGATGGCCTGTTCACGCTGCCGCCCACCGCGGAGGTTGCGCTGCGCGACTCGCTCGCCGTGAAAGCGCCTCTCCTGACGCTGCTCTCGCGCGCCGAGCAGACGCGGCTGGCCGAGCGTCACGGCTTCGATTACCGCGCCCATGCGTACGGCCCGGCGTGGGTGATGCTCGTCTGCGGCCTGCTCGGCGCCGTCAGCTCGTACGTCAAACTGACGCACGGCGCGGGAACGAGCGTGCTGATCTCGATGCTGCTCGCGCTGGC
>DASVUA010000835.1:0-6700 GCA_036387295.1 Thermoanaerobaculia bacterium
CAACACCGGCATCGCCTCGACGTCGACGCCGCCGCCCGCGCAGGGCGACATGCTCGTCGAGAAAAGCGGTCCCGTCGCGGCCGGACCCGACACCGACGTCGCGTTCACGATCACGATCGCGAACGCCGGGCCCGACGCCGCCGAAAACGTCGTGCTCACCGACACCCTCCCCGGCACGCTGACGTTCGTCTCGCTGACGCAGCAAGACGGCCCCACGCTCTCCTGTACGACCCCCGCCGTCGGCTCGGGTGGAACCGTGACCTGCACCGCGCCGACGTTCGCCGCCGGCGCTTCCGCCACCTTCACGCTCACCGCACATGTTCCCGACGAGACGGCGTCCGGCACCACCTTCACGAACACCGTGACCATCGCCTCGGACAACGATCCGAACGAAGAAAACGACAGCGCCACGACCACGGTCGAGATCTCCGCCGTCGATCTGTCCGTCACGAAAACCGGCCCGGAGACCGCGACGGCCGGGGAAGAAATCTCGTACGTCATCACGGTCGCCAACCCCGGTCAGGAGACGGCGTTCGACATCACGCTCACGGACGTCATTCAGACCGGAGCGACGTTCGTCTCGCTCACACAGAACAGCGGGCCACTCCTCACCTGCGCCACGCCGCCGGAGGGAGAAAACGGCACCGTCACCTGCACCACCGGCGTGCTGTTCGCCGGGTCGAGCGCCGTGGTAACGCTGGTCGTGAACACAGGCAACACCACCACGCTCACCAACACGGCCACTGCAACGAGCATCAGTTTCGAGGTGAACGGTGGAGACAACAGCGACAGCGTCGTGACCGCCGTGACGCCGAATGCCGACCTCTCGGTCGCGAAGAACGGCCCCGCGACCGTCACCGCCGGCGCCGGCGTGACGTACACGATCACCGCGGCAAACGCGGGAGCGTCGGATGCGTCGAACGTCGTCCTCACCGACGTTCTCCCTTCCGGCTCCACCTTCCTTTCGCTCACACAGACCGCCGGCACGACGTTCAACTGCACGACGCCCGCGGTCGGGGCGACCGGCACCGTCACCTGCACCCTCGCCACCTTCACCGCCGGCGACAGCGCGAGCTTCGATCTCAACATCCGTCTCGCGCCCGACGCGACCGGCACGCTCCAGAACACCGCCTCGATCTCGAGCGCGACCGGCGACACCGACAACACCGACAACGCCTCGATGAGCAGTGCGCCGATTGGCGTGAGCGCCGATCTGGCCGTCACCAAGAGCGGCGCGACGACTGTCGCGGCAGGCTCGAACGTCACGTACACGATCTCGGTCACGAACAACGGTCCGTCGAACGCCGCCACCGTCACGCTCACCGACACGCTCCCGGCGCAGACGACGTTCGTCTCGCTCACCCAGACCTCCGGCGCCGCGTTTAGTTGCACCACGCCCGCGGTGGGCGCCCCCGGCAAGATCACCTGCACGGTCTCTTCGCTCGCGGCGAGCGCCACGGCCGCATTCGACCTCGTCGTCGCGCTGGCGTCGAACGCGTCCGGCACGGTCGACAACACCGCCTCTGTCAGCACGTCGACTCCCGACCCGACGACCGAGAACGACGCCGCCACCGCGTCGGCCACCATCACCGCGGCCGCCGACCTCGGCGTCACGAAGACCGGCCCCGCTTCGGCCACACCGGGGATGACGGTGACCTACACCATCGGCGCGACGAACAGCGGGCCGTCCGAGGCGGCGAACGTGTCGCTCGCTGACGCGCTGCCGGCCAACACGACCTTCGTCTCGCTGACGCAGCTCACCGGTCCCGCGTTCACCTGCATTACCCCCGCGGTCGGCGCGAACGGCACGATCACCTGCACGCTCGCGTCGTTTGCAACGAGCGCCTCCGCCACGTTCACGCTCCTCCTCGACATCGCGCCGGGAGCAACCGCGACGATCGAAAATACCGCCACCATCAGCAGTGCCACGACCGATCCGGCGCCCGCGAACAACAGCGCGACCGCGACGACCCCGCTGGTTGCAGCAGCCGATGTGGCGATCGCGAAAAGCGCACCGGCCACGGTCGTTGCGGGAACGAACATCACGTATACCGTGATCGTCACGAACAACGGCCCTTCGGACGCCGCGAGCCTCACGCTCAGCGATGCGCTGCCGGCGCCGACGACGTTCGTCTCGCTGACGCAGACGACCGGCCCATCGTTCTCGTGCACCACGCCGGCCGCCGGCGCGAACGGCAGCATCACCTGCACCAGCACGACGCTCGCAGCCGGCGCCACGGCGACGTTCTCGATCGTGGCGAGCGTCCCGGCGAATGCCACCGGCTCGCTCTCCAACACCGCCTCGATCGCCACACCGACCGACTCGACGTCGGGCAACAACAGCTCCACCGCGAACACCACCATCACCGCCACGGCAGACCTCTCGGTGACGAAAACGGCGCCGGGAGCGGCGACCGCCGGCTCGAACATCACCTACACCGTCACGGTCATGAACAACGGTCCGTCCGACGCTGCGAACGTGGCGCTGGTCGATCCCCTGCCGGCGCAGACGACCTTCGTCTCGATCTCGCAGACTGCCGGCCCCACGTTCACCTGCACCACCCCCGCGGCCGGCGCGAACGGCACCATCACCTGCACCGCCTCCACGCTCGCCGCGAACGCATCAGCGACGTTTTCGATCGTCGTGAACGCCGCCGCGAGCGCGACCGGCTCGATCGACAACACCGCCACGACCACCAGCACGACGACCGACCCGAATGCCGGAAATGACAGCTCGACCGCGAGCACACTCGTCACGTCGAATCCCGACGTGGCGGTGACGAAGAGCGGCCCCGCCACCGCCGCGGCCGGGTCGAACGTCACCTACACCGTGACCGTCGCGAACAACGGACCGTCCGATGCCGCGAGCGTGACGCTGAACGACACGCTGCCCGCCGGGACGACGTTCGTCTCCGCAACGCAAACCGCCGGGCCTGCGTTCAACTGCACCACGCCCGCCGCCAGTGCGGGCGGCACCGTCACCTGCTCGATCGCAACGCTGGCCGCCAGCACCACCGCCACCTTCTCGATCGTGGTGAACGTCGCGCCGAGCGCCACCGGCTCGATCGCCAACACAGCCACCGTCGTGGCCACCAACGATTCGACCGCGGGGAACAACTCCTCCACCGCCACGACCGCCGTCGCCGCGACTCCCGACGTCGCCGTCACGAAAACCGCACCGGGCACCGCCGTCGCCGGATCGACCCTCACCTACGCCGTCGTCGTGACGAACAACGGCCCCTCTAACGCGGCCAATGTGACGCTCACCGACATCCTGCCGGCGCAGACGACCTTCGCCTCCGCGACGCAGACAGCCGGTCCGGCGTTCAACTGCACGACTCCCGCGGCCGGCGCGAACGGCACCATCACCTGCACGATTTCCTCGCTGGCCGCGAACGCGACCGCGGCGTTCTCGTTCGTCGTGAACGTGGCTCCGAACGCCAGCGGCGCGATCGCGAACACCGCCACGGTCGCCGCCGCCGGCGATCCGTCCACGGCGAACAACACGTCGACTGCCACGACGGCCGTCGGCGCCAGCGCCGACCTGACCGTGACCAAGAGCGCTCCCGCGGCCGCAACCGCCGGCTCGAACGTCACCTACACCGTGACGGTCGCGAACGCCGGTCCGTCGACCGCCACGAACGTGACGCTGACCGACGTCCTCCCGCCGCAGACGACGTTCGTCTCCGCGACGCAAACCGCGGGGCCGGCGTTCAACTGCACGACGCCCGCGGCCGGCGCGAACGGCACCATCACCTGCACCATCGCCACGTTCGCCGCCAACTCTGCGGCGACGTTCTCATTCGTCGTCGCCGTCGCGCCGGAGACGCAAGGAACGGTGACCAATACCGCCAGCGTCTCCTCCGACACTCCCGATCCGTCGCCCGCCAACAGCGCCGGCACTGCCGGGACGGCGATCGCCACCGCGATCACCGATCTCGCGATCACGAAGAACGCGAACGGCAGCAATTTCGCCCCCGGCGCGACCGCGACCTACACGATCGTCGTCACGAACAACGGCCCCGAAATCGCGACCGGTACGACCGTCACCGACACGCTTCCCGCCGGCACGACACTCACGTCCGCCACGCCGACGCAAGGCACCTGCACCGGCACCACAACCGTCACCTGCACCCTCGGCACCCTCGGCGTCGGCAACTCCGCCACCATCACTCTCGTCGTCACACTCCCGAACGCCGGCATCGTCCAGAACACCGCCACCGTGACCGCCACACAGAACGACCCGACGCCGGCAAACAACGCCAGTACGTCGACCGTCACCATCGTCCCCGCCGTCGCCGTCGGCATCCCCACCCTCTCCCCCCTCGCCCTCACCCTCTTCGCCCTCGCCCTCGCCGCGATGGTGGTGATGGGCATGCGGACGTAAGCACGCACGCCTAAAACAACGAGGCCCCGGGAACGGGGCCTCGTTGTCGGGCGAGTTGGTTGTGTTCAGGCAGCGAGGCTCCCGCGGTACCGGGTGGGCGCGAAGCGGCTAACGCTTGACGAGGGTGACGTAGTGCTGCATGCCTTTTCGATGCGGATAGCCGTCCGGGATCGACTTGTAGGACATGCCGGTATCGACGACGGTAAATCCGTGCGATTCGCAAAGCCGCTTCATCCGGCGCTTCGTCACCACGAGGCTCGTGAAGTTCACCGGTGCGTCCGCGATCTCGACGTAACCGCGCGCGAAGTTCCTGAGGCGCGCCATCCGTCCCGCGTAGCCGAAGCGGCCAAAGTACAACTGCGCAACACCGTCTTTCTTGAGAACGCGGAACGTCTCGCTTACGTAGCTCTCGAGCACTTCGAACGCCGGGAGGTGCTGCAGCACGATGAATGAATAGACGAAATCGATGGACTGATCGTCGACGGGGAGGGAGCGACCGTCGGTGTCGAGCAGCAACACGTTCTGCTTGCCCACCGACGTGAGGAACTGCTGCACGGAGTCGCGCTCGCCATGCACGTCGACGCCGACGGCGCGTCCGAAGAAATTGGCCGCGGCGTTGATGATCCGCCCGCCGCCGTATCCGATCTCCAGCGACGTTTTCCGATGCGGCTCCGAGATCAACGCCCAGACAGAGGGGGTGAGAATGTGTGCCGCGAAATCCCAATGACCGCGAACGAGCGACTCTTCGACGCTGCCGCTCTGATTGAACCAGTTCTGAAACGCGGCGCTCCCTTCCCGGCGCGCGTTCGCGATCGCTTCCGCATAGCGTGCGCGGTGCTGCTCATCGGTTCTTTCCTTTGTGTTTGCGGTCATGGTTCGATCCTGGCGATCGCCCGTAAACATTGCATCACGGACGTCGAGCTCGGCGGCGGAATTAAACCATACCGGCACCTCTGCCGCTGCGTGGGCGACCACGACCTCGACGAGCGGTCGATTGCCTGCCGTCCGCGGCTGGCGTGTCGCCGGGATCAGCTGCTCGCATTGGAACGCGCGACGCCGAGCGCCTCTAAGGTTTCCGGTACAATCGGCCGCGTTTAGTTCAACCATCACCCCTCGCGGAGATTCTTTGGCCTCCTTGCTCTCGCCTGCCGAATCGTATTCTGGACAGCGTTCGAACGTCTTCCGGACAGCAGTCGCGTCACCTCTGCATCGCTCCATCGACGGCCTGTGCCGAAGGACAGGCGGCGGGAGCTGTTCGGCGTGAAGATTTGCGCCTGGTACAAGACGACGGACGGTCCGTGGGGCGGCGGCAACCAGTTCGTCCGTGCGCTCGTGCGCGAGCTGCGTCGCACGGGACATGACGTCCGCGACGAGCCTCGCGGCGACGAAGACGTGGTGATGCTGAACGCCTTTCTCAAAGGGCCGGGTGCTCCGCTTCGTCCGAACGAAATCGAATACGTCAGGCGTGTCGGGCCGAGACACGTCTGGAGCCGCTTCGTTCCTCAGCCGGTCAGCCGCCTCGTGCCGCGCCGCGGTACCACGTTCGTCCACCGGCTCGACGGCGTGCAGCATCTCATCCGCGGCACCGTGACCGATGCCGACAACATCCACGTTGCGGTGAATGGCCTCTGCGACTACACGATTTTTCAGAGCGAGTACTGCGTCAGCAGCTTCCGCGAGTGCGGCGGGATCGATCAGCAACGTTCCACGATCATCTACAACGGCGTCGACGGCGAGATCTTCACGGCACCGAAACAGCCGTCGGTCAGCACGCCCCGCGTGCTGCGATTCGGCGCGTCGTCATGGTCGCCAAATCCGCGAAAAGGATTTGCCCGGCTCGCCGCACTCTCGCAGGTCCCCGGCGTCGAGGTCGAATTTGCCGGACGCTGGCCTGAGACGGTTCCGGTCGAAAACGTGACGCTCGTCGGGCCAAAAGCGTCCCCCGAGCTGTCGGAGTGGCTGCACACCCGCGACGCATTCGTGCATGCGGCCGAAAAAGAGCCGTGCTCGAACGCGATCCTCGAAGGGCTGGCCACCGGCCTGCCGGTGCTCTATCTCGACTCGGGCGGCAGCCGCGAGCTCGCGGCCAATTACGGACTGCCGCTGGGCGACGACCTGGCGCAGACAGTCGCCGAGTTTCGCGAGCTGTACCCGACGCTGCGGCAGCGCGTGCTTGCAGACCGACGAAAATTTCTGATCGACGGCATCGCTCCGTTGTACGTAGCCGCGTTCGAGACAGCGATTCGCCTGCGCCGGAGCGAGACATAGCCGCTCGACTGAAGAAGAACCGAACGTGAAGATCACATCCCTCCC
>DASVUA010000836.1:0-4824 GCA_036387295.1 Thermoanaerobaculia bacterium
GGCACGGTGGCGCAGCTGGCGCAGTCGGTCGCGCGGGCAGAAAAGAACGAGATTCCGGCGATCGTGCCGGTCGATCGTTCACTCCTCGAACGCATCCCGCTCAGTTTTGCGCAGGAGCGGCTCTGGTTTCTCCATCAGCTCGACCCGCACAGCGCCGGCTACAACATCCCGGGGGCGGTGACCATGCGCGGCGCACTCGACCTCGACCAGCTCGAGCGCGCGCTCAATGTGATCATCGCGCGGCACGAGAGTCTGCGGACACTGTTCCCGACGCATGAAGGACGTCCTTACCAGCGCATTCTCGCCACAATGGAGCTGAGGCTGCAGCGCTTCGATCTGACGGGGCTCGCGAGTGGCGAGCGTGCCGCAGAGGCGGCGCGCATCTGCCGCGCCGACGCGACGCGACCGTTCGATCTGGCGAACGGTCCGCTGGTCCGCGGGCTCGTGATCCGGCTCGGCGAGGATGAGCACATCGTGATGCTGAACATGCATCACATCATCAGCGACGGCTGGTCCCTCGGCGTCCTGACGCGAGAGCTCGGCGCAATCGTCGCGGCGTTTCGTGAAGGACGCGATGCCGGCCTCGCACCGTTGCCGGTTCAATACGCCGATTACAGCGTCTGGCAGCGAACGTGGCTCGAAGAGAGCGGCGTGCTCGAGCAACAACTGGCGTACTGGCAGCAGAAGCTCGCCGGCGTCCCTGAGAGTCTCGATCTCCCGACCGATCATCCTCGTCCTGCCGTGCAGAGTTTCGCGGGCGCGACGCACGCGTTCGCGCTCGACGCGCAATCGACAGCGCGATTGAAGCACCTCGCTGAAGAACAAGGCGGCACGCTGTACATGGTGCTGCTGGCCGCGTTCAATGTCCTGCTGCATCGCTACACCGGCCAGACCGATCTCTGCATCGGCAGCCCCATTGCGAATCGGCAGTACGGCGAGACGGAAGGGCTGATCGGGATGTTCGTCAACACTCTCGCGCTGCGCAATCAGATCGACGCCGACGATTCGTTCGACGCCTTCCTGGCGAGGGTCAGAGCGACGGCGCTGGAGGCCTACGCGCATCAGGACGCGCCGTTTGAAAAAGTGGTCGAGCGGCTGCACCTTCAGCGCAACATGGCGGTGAGCCCGCTGTTCCAGGTGATGGTGACGCTGCAGAATGTCGAAGCGGGCGCGCTGGACGGGCGGATGCAGCGGTACTCGCTACAGAGCGGCATCAGCAAATTCGATCTCACCGCCGCCTTCTCGGAAACACCCGACGGGCTGTCGGCGTCGATCGAGTACAGCACCGCGCTCTTCGAGCCGCAGACCATCGCCCGCATGGCCGAGCACTTTACGGCCCTCGCACGCGTTATCGCCGTGACGCCTGACGCGAAGATCCGCGATCTCGACTTCATCGGTGGCCATGAAAAGCGTCTCCTGTTGCAAGGCTTCAATCAAACCGACGCCGAGCATCGGAACGACCGCGCCGCGCATCAGCTGTTCGTCGAGCGCGCGACGACCGATCCGGAAAAAGTCGCGATCGTCTTTGGCGAGCGCGAACTGACGTACGGTGAATTGTATGAAGCGAGCCAGCGGCTGGCCGTGTACCTCCAGTCCCGAGGAGTGGGGCCGGAGCGGATCGTCGCGATTTGTATGCAGCGGTCGCCGGAAATGATCGTCGCGATCGCCGGCACGCTGATCGCCGGCGGCGCCTATCTCCCGCTGGATTCCGAGTATCCCGATGAACGCATCGCGTATGTGCTGCAGGACAGTGACGCCGCGCTCTTGTTGACCGAGAGCGCGCTGGAGGAACGGCTTGGTTCATTGAAGCCGCCTTCCGTCGGGTTGATCGCGCTCGATCGTCAATGGACGGCCATCACCCAGTTCGCCGCTGCCGCCACCGCGGCGGGCATCGAGTTGCGCCACGATGTACGGCCTCACCACCTCGCCTATGTGATTTACACGTCCGGCTCGACCGGCCAGCCGAAAGGCGTGATGGTCGAGCACCGGAATCTCGCGAATCTCGTGGAATGGCATCGCACTGCATTCGATCTGCGCGAAAGCGACCGGTCGACCTCCATTGCAGGGGTCGGATTCGACGCAGCGGTCTGGGAGATGTGGCCGCCGCTCTGTGCCGGCGCGACGCTGGTGTTGCCGCCTGCCGGCGTCCAAGGCGACGCCGAAGCGCTGCTGCGGTGGTGGGGTGGCCTCGCGGTCGACGTCAGTTTCCTCTCCACACCGCTCGCCGAATTCGCGTTCTCGCGCGGCATCGGCAATCCGAATTTGCGAGTTCTTCTGACGGGCGGAGATCGTCTGCGCCAGCTGCCCTCGCACGGTGAATCGTTCCGTCTGATCAACAACTACGGCCCCACCGAGTGTACGGTCGTCGCAACGTCCGGCGAACTGCGGCCCGCGGACGCGGTGCTGCACATCGGCCGCCCTGTCGCCAATACCCGGATTTACATCCTCGACGCGCACCGGCAGCCGGTGCCCGTCGGCGTCACGGGCGAGATTTACATCGGCGGCGCCGGTGTGGCGCGCGGCTATCTGAATCGCGCGGAATTGACGGCGGAGCGGTTCGTGGACGATCCGTTCAGCGGTGAAGCCGGCGCGCGGATGTACAGAACAGGCGATCTCGGACGCTGGCTCGCGGACGGCACGATCGACTACCGCGGCCGCATCGACACTCAGGTGAAGATCCGCGGGTTGCGCATCGAGCTCGGCGAGATCGAAGCGCGATTGCAGCAGCATCCCGCGATTCAGGATTGCGCCGTCATCGCACAGGGCGACGGTGATAAACGGCTGCTCGCGTTTTATCGTGCAAAAGAAAGCACCGAGCTGCCGCATGACGAGCTGCGCGCATTTCTCGCGCAGACGCTGCCGGAGTACATGTTGCCGGCGGCATTCGTCAGTCTGGCCGCGATTCCATTGAACGCGAACGGCAAAGTCGATCGCCGCGCGCTGTCGCAGGTGAACGTCACGATGCCGGCGGGCGGAAACTACGTCGCGCCGCGCAATGCGGCGGAACGGCAACTCACCGCCATCTGGTCCGAGGTGTTGGGGCGGGGGGAGGAAAGCATCGGAGTGGAAGACGACTTCTTCGAGCTCGGCGGACATTCGCTCAGTGCGGTGCAACTGATGGCGAAGACCAACCGGCAATTCGGGCAGGCACTGCCGCTCGCCGTTCTGTTCAGCGCTCCGACCATCGCCGCGTTGGCGGCGGTGCTCACTGAAGGGGGCACGGGAGCGTTCGACATTGTCGTCCCCATACAGACCGGCGGAGACGCCGCGCCTGTATTTGCCATGCCCGGCGCGGGTGGAAACGTTCTCTCGCTGCGGCCGCTCAGTCGAGCGCTCGGCGTGGGGCAGCCCTTCTTCGCATTGCAGGCCGTAGGCCTCGACGGCAGCACCGCGCCGCTCACCTCGGTCGAACAGACCGCGCAGGCAAATCTCGGCGCATTGAAAGCCGTGCAGCCTGCAGGGCCGTACCGCCTGATCGGACATTCCTACGGCGGCGTCGTCGCGTACGAAATGGCGCGCATCCTACTGGAGCAGGGCGACGAGGTCGCCTCGCTCGTGCTCCTCGACTCGTTCGCACCGTCCGTCGTACAGCACAAGCTCGGCGGCGACGAATTCGCCGAGCTCCGTGAGGCGTGCGTCGCGGTGGCGGGACTGTACGACAAGACACTCGACATCGACGTCGATCGGCTGCGCACCTCGACGAAAGAAGAGAACGTTCAGTATCTGGCCGGCTTGTTGAACGAGCAAGGTCTGGAGATCGGCGCCGAGCAGTTTGCCGCGTTCCACAGCGTCTACCGCGCGAATCTGCTTTGCTATCGCGGATACGAACCGTCCATGTTGCCCGCCGCCATCGATGTTTTGCTGTACCGCGCGACCGAAGCGCAGCATGGCGACTGGGAGCTGCCGCCCGATTACGGCTGGAACCAGCTGCTGCCACGTCCGGTGCGTACCCACGACATTGCGGCGAACCATCACTCGATCCTCGAGCAGCCGCACGTCGAGCGCGTCGCCGCCCTGATCAACCAAGGCCACAACGACGGCCACTGACGCCGCGCTGCAGCGCCGGCTGTCACCACTCAATCAAACGGAGCAGGATTCGGACGGGCGCTGCCCGATCACGAAACGCTGGAAGGGTATTTTCATGATTACTTGGGAGCGAACAAAAACCATTACCGCGCTCGCGTTTCCCGCCGGAATCGCGTTGAGCTCGACGCTGGCCATGTCCCTCATCGACCTAGCCATGGTCCGGTCGCTGGGAGTTCACGTCATTGCGGCGGTCGGGCTGTCGGTTTTCGCCAATACGCTCATCCTCGCGTTCGTCGGCGGGATTGCGCCGGCCGTGCAGGGGATGGTGGCGCGCAGGCGCGGACAGGGATCGACCGAACCGCGATGTCTGCCGCTCAATGCAGGGCTGCTGGCGGCGCTCGCGGTTGGCGTGCCGTTGACCATCCTCTGCTACTTTGCCAGTCCGTTCTTCTTTTCGCTGATCTCCTCCGATCCCGACGTGGCGAGAACCGGCGTTCCGTTCCTGCGCGCGCTCTATACCGGCATTATCGCCGTCGGCATGACGAGCGCGTTCAAAGGACACTGGTATGCGCTCGAACGTCCGAATGTCTACATGGTGATCGTGCTGTTCATGAATTGCCTGAACTTCTGCGGCAATTACGTGATGATCTCCGGCCGCTTTGGTGTGCCAGCACTCGGGGCCACAGGTGCGGCGCTCAGTACTGTGGGCTCGCTGTACGTCGGCGTGCTCATCAACTTCGTGCTCATGAACCACCTCTTCAAGAAAGACGGGTTCCTGCGCGTGAAGCCGGCCTGGTC
>DASVUA010000837.1:0-3303 GCA_036387295.1 Thermoanaerobaculia bacterium
GCAACGCAAGACTTCACTCGAAGCGGAGTTCGAAACAATGAGGTCGAGCCTGCGCGACGACAAGCTCTCCGTCGTGAACCTCCAACCGTTCATGCAGGGGCTGCAGAGCGCGATCGCCGACCATCGTGTGACCGGTCAGGAAGCGATGCTGCTTGAAGAGACGGCGCGGAAGATCAACGCCGCCGTGAAGCGTTGAAGCGTCCCTGACCATGTCGCGCTTCAAGCTCATTTCTCCGTTCCAGCCGCAGGGCGACCAGCCGGAAGCCATCCGCCAGCTCACCGAGAGCATCAATTCCGGCGAGCAGCATCAGGTGCTCCTCGGCGTCACCGGTTCGGGCAAAACCTTTTCGGTCGCGAAAGTGATCGAGAACGTGAACCGGCCGACGCTCGTCCTCAGCCACAACAAGATCCTCGCGGCGCAGCTCTATCAGGAGTTCAAGAACTTCTTTCCCGAGAACCGGGTCGAGTACTTCGTCTCGTATTACGACTATTACCAACCCGAGGCGTACATTCCGCAAAGCGATCTCTATATCGAAAAAGAGATGACGAAGAACGACGAGATCGACAAGCTGCGGCTTGCTTCGACCAAAGCGATCTTCGAGCGGCGCGACGTCATCATCGTCGCCTCGGTTTCGTGCATCTACGGCATCGGCGATCCCTCGCTCTACTACGGCATGTTGCTCTTCTTCGAGCGCGGGGCCGAGAAGCCGATGACCGATTACCTCCGCAAGCTGACGGAGATGCAGTACGAGCGGACGCCGTACGACCTCGCGCGCGGCCACTATCGCGTGCGCGGCGACGTCCTCGAAGTGTGGCCCGCGTATGAAGACGACGCGGTGCGCATCGAATTTTTCGGCGACGAGATCGACAAGATGGTGCGCATCGATCCGATCACCGGCCGCACCTCCGGACCGACACTCGACCGCCTGGCCATCTATCCGCGAACCCACTACGTCACGCCACGCGAGCGGCTGATGGTGGCGATGGAGAACATCCGCGTCGAGCTCGACGAGCGCGTCGCTGAACTGCGCGCGCAGGATCGTCTGCTCGAAGCGCAACGCCTGTCGCAGCGGACGATGTTCGACCTCGAGATGATCGCGGAGCTCGGCTACTGCAACGGCATCGAGAACTACTCACGCCATCTCAGCGGCCGCACGACCGGCGAGCCGCCTCCGACGCTGATCGATTACTTCCCGGAAGACTTTCTCCTCGTCGTCGACGAGTCGCACCAGACGATTCCGCAGGTGCGTGCGATGTGGGGCGGCGACCGCGCGCGAAAGACGACGCTGGTGGAGTACGGATTCCGCCTGCCGAGCGCGATCGACAATCGTCCGCTGTCGTTCGACGAGTTCGAGGGAAAGATCAAGCAGACGCTCTATGTCTCGGCGACGCCCGGGCCGTACGAGATGACGAAGACCGGCGGGCTGTTCGCCGAGCAGGTGATTCGCCCGACCGGGCTGCTCGATCCGCAGTTGATCATCCGTCCGGTGAAAGGGCAGGTCGACGATCTGATCGGCGTGATTCGCGAGCGCACCGCGAAAAACGAGCGGGTGATGGTCACGACGCTCACCAAGCGGATGGCCGAGGATCTGACGCGGTACCTGATGGAGCTCGGCATCAAGGTGAACTACCTCCACTCGGACGTCGAGACGATGGAGCGGATCGCCGTCCTGCGCGACTTCCGCCTCGGCGTGTACGACGTGCTGATCGGCATCAACCTTCTGCGCGAAGGACTCGACGTCCCGGAAGTGTCGGCCGTCGCGATTCTCGACGCCGACAAAGAAGGATTTCTCCGCTCGCAGACCTCGCTCGTGCAGACCATCGGCCGCGCCGCGCGCAACGTCAACGGCGTGGCGATTCTGTACGCCGACAAGATCACCGACTCGCTTCGTTACGCGATCGACGAAACGACCCGCCGCCGCGAAGTGCAGCAGCGCTACAACGAGGAGCATGGCATCGAGCCGGCCACCATCATCAAGGCGATCGATTCCGACCTGGTGAAGATGGCGAACCTCGATTATCTCGACGTCCCACTGCCGGGGCAGAAATCGAAGCTCGACATCGCCGGCGACGAAGACATCGACAAGGCCATCAGCCGCCTGCAGAAAGAGATGAAGGACGCCGCGAAAAATCTCGATTTCGAGCGCGCCGCCGAAATCCGCGACAAACTGAAGGAACTGAAGGAAGCGCGGATTTTCGTCTGACGAATTGCGGCTGCGCGAACCAACATCGCGGGAGTACCTTATGCCGGTGCGAAGTGCGCGACGCTCGCTGTTCTGCTTCCTCGTCCTTGTGCTCGCGGCCGGCTGTGCGGCGAGCGGTGCGGTCGAGCAGCGCAATTCACGTCATCTGATTTACCTGCACGGCCGGATCGTGCAGGAGCAGCAATCGGCGCGGCCGCGGCATCCGCGGCATGGGTTCTACGAGCTGAACGCAATCGCCGAGACGTTACGCGGCCGCGGGTTCGTGGTGACGGCGGAGATCCGGCCGAAAACGACGACCGTCAGCGAGGGCGCGGCGCGCGTGGTGGCGCAGGTGCGGCGCCTGCTCGACAGCGGCGTCGCGCCGGAGCGGATCACCGTCGTCGGCGCGTCGATGGGGGCGGCGATCGCGCTCCGTGTCGCGGCACGCTTGCAGAACCAGGACGTCCGCTTCGTGCTGCTCGGGCCGTGTCTCTCGGCGAACGTCCAACCGGTGGCCACCGAAGAACGGGCGTATCCGCAAGGCCATCTGCTCAGCATCCGCGAAGAGAGCGATGTTCCGAGCGCGACCTGCGACGCGTGGCCCGAGGAACGAGTTCCCTCGGGACTCACCGCGCGGGAGATCGTGCTCGAGACCGGCACCGAGCACGGATTTCTCTACCGGCCGATGCCGGAATGGGTCGAGCCGGTCGTGCGATGGGCGAGTAGCGGCCGTCTACAGAATCCGTAAGAACGGCGATCGACGTTCGTTCACGCGCGCACTCCGGCGCCGAGCTGCACGAGCGCCTCGCGCACGCGCTTCACGCCGTCGACGCAGTCCTGCACGCTCACCGCTCCGGCGCTGAGGCGGAACCAGCCGTCCTCGCGCTTCAAGCCGAAGGCCTGGAACGGCACGACCGCGAAGCCGGCCTGATCGAGGAGGAACTTCCGGATCTCTTCGTTGGTCTTGAAGCGGTCGATCAGATCGAAGCGCACCGAAAGATAGATCGCGCCCTGCGGCTCGATCGCATCGACCGGCAGCCCTTCCTCTTTCATCGCTTTCAAACCGTCATACAGCGCGTTGAGGCGGAGCTGCAGTTGCTCGATCATCCCGGCGTGGAAC
>DASVUA010000838.1:0-1521 GCA_036387295.1 Thermoanaerobaculia bacterium
ACCCGAGTCTTCGAGCAGCGACTGATCGGCGCCCTTGACGAACGAGGGAGCGTCGTTGACTGCGCTGACCGAGATCACGAACGTGACCGAAGCCGACGTGTCGACGCCGCCGTTCGCGGTGCCGCCGTTGTCGCTGAGCGAAACGGTGATCGTCGCGACGCCGTTCGCATTCGGCGCGGGGGTGAAGCTGAGGATGCCGTTCGCATCGATCGACGGCTGCGACGCGAACAGCGACGAGTTGTCGTTCGAGACGTTGAACGTGAACGCCTGCCCCGACTCTCCGGCGCCGGCATCGAGACCGGTGGCCCAGGAAGCCGAGTAGACGCCGCTGTCTTCGGCGACCGTGACGTTGCCGCCGGCGGTGAAGCTCGGCGCGTCGTTGACCGCGGTGACGTGGATCGTGAACGACTGCGGAGCCGACGTGTCGGCGCCGCCGTTCGCGGTGCCGCCGTCATCGCTCACCTGCACGGTGACGGTTGCGGAGCCGAACGCGTTCGCGGCGAGCGTGAACGTGAGCGTGCCGTCCGCCGCCACCGCGGGCTGCACGGCGAAGAGCGAGTTGTTGGTGTTGAACGTCGAGAAGCTCAGCGTCTGCGACGCTTCGTCGGCCGCGCCGGCGCTGATCGCCGTCGCCCAGGCCGCGGAGTACGCACCGCTGTCTTCGTTGACGGTCACGTCGCCGCCGCTCGTGAAGCCCGGCGCGTCGTTGATGGCGTTGACGGTGATCGTGAACGACTGCGCGGCCGCGGTGTCGACGCCGCCGTTCGCGGTGCCGCCGTCATCCAAAAGGGTGACGGTCACGTTCGCGCTGCCATTCGCGTTCGCGGCGAGCGCGAACGAGAGGACGCCGGCCGGAGAGACCGACGGCTGCGTGCTGAAGAGCGAGTTGTTGTCGTTCGAGGCGCTGAACGTCACGTTCTGCGATTCGCTCGGACCGGCCGAGATGGCGCTGGCCCAGGCGGCGCTGTACGCGGCCGCGTCTTCGTTGACCGTGACGTTGCCGCCGGCGGTGAACGACGGCGCGTCATTGACCGCACCGACCGTGATCGTGAACGTCTGCGCGGAGGAGCTGCCACCCGCATTGTCGGAGAGCGTGACCGTCACGTTCGCGCTGCCGAAGGCATTGGCGAACGGCGTGAAGGTCAGGACACCCGACGCCGAGATGGCGGGCTGCGAGGCGAAGAGTGCGCTGTTGTCGTTCGAGACGTTGAACGAAACGGTCTGCGCGCTTTCGTCGGCCGGGCCGGCGGAGATGCTCGTCGCCCATGCGGCCGAGTACGCACCGCTGTCTTCGAGCACCGTGACGTCGCCGCCGCCGGTGAACGACGGATCGTCGTTGACCGCGCTGACGGTGATCGTGAACGACTGCGTGGCCGAAGTGTTGACGCCGCCGTTCGCGGTGCCGCCATCGTCGGTGAGCGTGACCGTGACCACTGCGCTGCCGTTCGCATTCGCGGCGGGCGTGTAGGTCAGCGTGCCGTTGGGAGCAATCGACGGCTGCACGCTGAAGAGCGCGTTGTT
>DASVUA010000839.1:0-4667 GCA_036387295.1 Thermoanaerobaculia bacterium
CCGACGTCTCTTTTGCCGGCGGGCTAAGAGCCCGCCGCTCCACCAAAGAACGTCATCGCGACGAACGCCGGAGCCCACACATCCACCAGAGGATCTTGCGAGTGACGGTGTCTGGCGCGGCACTGAGACGTTATCGACCCACTGTTCCTACGGGACGGCTACTGTGATGCTCACCGAGGGGGTGCCTTCGCCGCCGGTGGTGGGGACGGCGGTGAGGCGGTAGACGGTGCTTCCGGTGCGGGGGTGGGTGTCGATGGCGGATGTCGCTTCGGCCGGCAGCGGGCCGGCGACGAGCAGCCAGGTTCCTTCTTCTTCTCGTTGCACGACGTAGCGGACCGATTTCGGTGCGGCTGGGAATGTGAACGCGACGTGCGGGAAGGGGGCGGTTTGGTAACTCGCACGGGGCGCGGCGGGAGCCGTCACGGGCGGCGCGCCGATCGTCACCGCGATTGCGGGTGAGCTCGGGTCGCTGCGGTTGCCGGCGGCGTCGATGGCGACGAGGCGGTAGTAATAGGTCGCGCCGCCGGTGACGTCCTCGTCGATGAACGTGGTGGCGTTCGCGGGCAACGGCGAGGCGTGGACGATCGTGCCGTTGTCGTGGCGGTCGTTCGAGCGGAGGACGAAGAGGCCGGCGGTTTCGTCCGCGCGGCCGTCGGCGCGGAAGCGGAGCGTCGCCTTTCCTGCGGCACCGTCGCCGGCGAGGACGACCGGCGCGAGCGGCGATTTCGTGTCAGGAAGCGTGACGGTGAGAACGCGCGACGCCTCGGACGGTGTGCCGTCGGCGCCGATGGCGAAGACGCGATACGACAACGCGCCTCCCAAGCCCATCGGCAGACGGTCTTCGAAGCGCGGCACGCGCGCGAGATCGCCGGTGACATTGCCCCACGTTCCGCTCGTGAGCGCACGTTCCACGCGATAGCCGATCACGCCCGGCACGGCCGCCCACTCGAGCAGCACTTTGCCGGCGGCGAGGGCGACGTCGATGGACGCAGGTGCGGCGGGCGGACGGCCGAGGCGCGCGAGGATCTGCACGCTCGGCGAAGGCGAGCCTTCTTCTCCCCGCGCGTTCACGGCGGAGACGCGGTAGTAGTACGTCACGCCGGGCGTGGCGGTGGAATCGGAGAATTCGTTTGCGGCGAGCGGCGTGGGGGTGAGCACGTCGCCGGCAGCCTGGCTGTTGAGCGCGCGAACGACGCGCCAGCCGGCGCGATTCGCATTGCGGGGCGCGGTCCAGCTCAGACGGATTGCGCCGTTGGCCGTCGCCGCCTTCACGTCGCGCGGCGCATCGAGCGCGGCAAAGTCGGCGTACAGCACGTCCACCGGCGTTCCGGCCGGGCCGGTGCGGCCGAAGGCGTCGCGCGAGACGACGGCGTAGCTGACGGTTTGCTCGAGGACCGGAGCGCGATCGATGAACGTCGCGCGCAGCGGCTCGGTCTTCGAAGAGCGGCCCGCCAGGATCGGATTGGTCGAGACGAGCTTCGCTTCGGCCGTTCCCTGGCGGCGATAGACGAGATACGTCACGGCCGCGGCGGGATCGCTGCTCTCATCGCCTTCCCACGTCAGCGTCAGCGCGTCGCGCGTGGCGTTCGCAATCACGATCGCAGGCGGCGCTGGAGCGGCAGTCGGAGCGAGCGCGATCGAGCCACTCGTTGCGAAGAGCGCATCGCCTGCATAAACGTCGTATGTGACCGTCGCGCCGGCGCGCGCCGCTGCATCTTCGGCGAAGATGCCGAACGCTTTCGCGACGCCGAGATCCATCACCGAGCGGACGGTGGCGAAGGTGCGCGCGAGCTGCGCGGCATTCGCGTCGGCTCCGGTGCTGGTGCGCTGGTAGCGTGCGACGAGATCGCGATCTTCGGCGCGCAGCGCGGCGACGTCAGTTCCCGGTTGCAGCGTGGCGATCGTGGTGCGATTGCCCCCTTCGCGGCGTTCCACACGGAAGGACGCAGGGAGCGGGCCGGCGGGCAACGGCCAGCGAAGGAGCGCGCCGCGGCCCGGTTCGAAGACGACGCTCACACGCTCGGTGGCCGCGAACAGAGGCAGCGCGGCGAAGAAGAAGAGAATCGCAAGGGCGCGTCTCATAGACAGAAGTTCCCCGTGTTGATGAGGTTGTAGTCGTCGCCGAGGACGTGCACGTAAACGCGCAGCGTGCCGCAGAGCTGTGTCGTGCCGGGGAGCGAAACCGCGAGCGACACCTCGCCGCCCGCGCCGATGTCGAACCAGCCGCAGCCGGCGCTCACCCCCACGCCCGCGGCGGCGCTGGCGGTGAGGTTGAACGGCTTGTACGTGAAGCCGGCGCCGAGGCCCCAGTCGAACGTGTAGCCGGCATGCGCGGTACAGACCCCGATGTCGAGCGAGACCTCGTTGCCATAGTGCACGACGAAGTCGAACGCCGCGCCGGAAGAACTGACGCCGAGCGAGCCGCTGCCGCTCACGCCGACTGCCTTCGCCGTGACGCGCGCGTCGGGGCGCCCGACGTTGATGTGCCAGTCATCGCCGCCGAAGTAGATATGGACCGCCGACGCCTGGCAGGGATCGGGACCGGCCGGCGCGTCGACGACGATCGTGCCGTTGAGCGCGGAGTAGTGCACGCCGACGCCGGCGGAGAAGGCGCCGCCCGCGTACTGCATGCAGCCGGTGGCCATGGCAGGCGGAGCGTGGTCGGAGTCGAGCACCCACGCGTTGACGTCGGCGCGCGCGGCGAAGCCATCGCCGAGCTTCACGGTGAGCCGGCCGTTGGCCCAGAGCGCGGCCTCGTCGAGCGTGCCGATATCGACTTCACCGGTGAACAGATAGACCGAAGGCTGATGCGCCGCGACGATGTTCTCGATCGGCGCGTTGAACGAGGTGATGGCGACGTTGTGTCCGAGACCGCCGCCGATCGCGAAGAGGTACAGCGGCGTCGTCGCGAGCTGCACCGGGACCGGCAGTTTGTACGACGCCTGCGCGAGCCAGTAACTCTCGCCTTTGTCGTTGCCGAAGACGAAGCGGGTTTTCTTGATCTCGACCGAGTCGAGCACGCTGATCGAGCCGTTGTCCGTGGTGAACCGGTAGCCGTTCGGGCTGCTGCTCCAGGTCGACGTGGCTTTGATCTGCACCATCCCCGACCCTTCAGGAAAGTCGAGGTCAATGTCCACCGACTGCACCTCGGGCTCTTCTCCGCCGCCGCCCTCATCGACAGGAGCGGCGAGCAAGGCCACCGGCCCTTCGTCGAACGACGGCGCGTCGGCGAGCTGCACGGCGGGAGCGGTCGTCAGCGACGCGCTGTTGTACGGCAGCTTGAACGTCACGTCGCGATTCGGGGCGTTCTTCGCGTGCTCGGCGAACTTGATGTCGCCGGTGAACGCGAACTGCAGCGCGCCGCCTTTGCTGCTCGCGGTGAGCTTGGTGATGGTGAACGGGAAGCCGGCCAGGCTGGTCGTCGATTGTGCGACGTCTTTCACCGGGAGCGGCGGCAGCTCGACGGTGCCGTCGAAGCCGAGGCGGAGACCTTCGTAATCGATGTTCTTGAACGGCTTTCCATACGCCTTGAATGCAAAGGCGCCGTTCGCGAGGAAGAACCAGTCGTCCTCCCGATGGAGTGAGAGCGACGAGACTTGCGCGTCGGCGTTGCCCCACGATTTCGTGGATGCCGCCGGGTCGAGCTCGACGAGGAGATTGCCCTGCGCGTCGAGCGAGCCGTTGCCGGTGACGTTCGCGCTGAAGAACGGCACGCCCGCGATGGCGAGACGGAACTTCGGCGTGAACGCGCCATCGCACGAGGCGGCGGAGACATCGCTGGTCGTGATCTTGACCGCCCCTTCGCTGACGGTCGCGCCGATCGGCAGCGCGTCGAGCTTGACCGCGAGCCCTTGCGGCGTGATCGGCCACGGGCCGACTTTCGCGTTGCTGAAGATCGGCTTGGTGCCGAACGTCACCGGTTGCGGCGCGCGCAAGGTGCCGGTGACGAGCGCGCCGCCGAACGAGCTCTTGCTGCAGGAACCGGCGGGCGCTTTCATGTAGCCGAAATCGAACGCGATCTCGCTGACGTCGAACGTGAAGTTCGAATCGCCGAGGGCGAAGCTGCCGGGAGTTTTCGACGTGAACGCGAACTGTCCGCCCGGCTGCATGAGCACTTTCGAAAAACTCCAGCGGGGCATTTTGCCGAGCACCGGCGCGAGGTTCTTCGCGGGAACAGAGACGCTGCCGTCGATGAGGAGCTGCTCGGAGGTGAGCGAGAGGCCGGTGAGTTCGAGCGGGAAATTGCGCACCGTCGACACGACGTACGTCTTGCCGCTGAGCGCGCCGGAGATTGCGTCGAAGTGGGTCGGATCGCCGGAGCGCGGCTCGAGCTTCCAGTTCTTGAACGTGACGTCGGCGTACTCTTTCGACGCGCCGCCGTACTCGCCGGCCAGCACGAGATGCAGTTTGCCGCTGCCGGACGACCCGCCCTGCTCGAGCACGAAGCCGGTGATGTCGCTGATGACCAGCGTCCCGCTCTTCGCGGTTTTATAGATGATGCGGCAGGGAACGCCGGGGAGCTGCGCGACGACCTGGTACGTCCGCGGACTGGCGTCGACTTCGCTGAACGGACCGGCGGACGAGGTGCCGGCACCGGGATCGAAGATGCCGACTTTCCCCTTGAAACCGCCCGAGGTGTCGGGCGACATCCCGCCGCCCGGCAAGGC
>DASVUA010000840.1:0-5690 GCA_036387295.1 Thermoanaerobaculia bacterium
TGCGCCGGTTTGCTGCACGACTGGAAAATTCGCGTCTTGCGGCTGCCGTCGTTTTTAGTGGAGCGGCGGGCTTTAGCCCGCCGGTTTGTGCTCGGCGGGCTGAAGCCCGCCGCTCCACCAAACAAAACTCGCTGCGAGTCGCGCCCCCTCACCACTCCGTGTGCACGAACTCCGCGCGGTCGCCGGTGTCGTTGCGTTGGTAGGTGTGGGCTCCGAATAGGTCGCGTTGGGCTTGCGTCAGGTTCTGGGGCAGGTCGGCGGTGCGGTAGCTGTCAAAGTAGGCGAGCGACGCGGCAAAGGCGGGGGTGGCGATGCCGTTCGTCTGGGCGAAGGCGAGGCAGCGGCGCCATTGCGGTTGCACTCTCGCCAGCTCAATCCGAAACGCGTCATCGAGCAGGAGGTTCGGCAGGTCGGCGCGTTGTTCGTACGCGCGCATGATCGCGTCGAGAAACTTCGCGCGGATGATGCAGCCGGCCTTCCAGATGCGCGCGATCTCGCGCAGGTCGAGATCCCATTTCCATTCGCGCGAGCCTGCCTGCATCAGCGCGAAACCTTGCGCGTACGAGCAGATCTTCGCGGCGTACAGCGCATCGTGCACGTCCTGGATGAACTGCGCGCGATCGCCCGCACGCGCGAGCTCCGGCGCCGCCAGCAACGCACTCGCCGCGACGCGCTCGCTCTTCATCGACGACAGCACGCGCGCGTCGATCGCCGCCGCGATCGTCGGAATCGGCACCGCGAGATCGAGCGCGACCTGCGCGGTCCACTTGCCGGTTCCCTTCTGCCCGGCTTTGTCGAGGATGCGGTCGACGAGCGCGCCGCCGCTGCGCTCGTCCCGCTTGCGGAAGATCTTCGCCGTGATCTCGATGAGAAACGACTGCAGCGGCCCGCGGTTCCATTCGTCGAAGACGTCCGCGAGCTCGCTCGCCTCCATCCCCAGGCCTCTGCGCAGCAGGTCGTACGCCTCGGCGATGAGTTGCATGTCGCCGTACTCGATGCCGTTGTGCACCATCTTCACAAAGTGCCCGGCGCCGTCGGGACCGCAGTACGTGACGCACGGACCGGAGTCGCTGCGCGCCGCGATCGCTTCGAACACGTCGCGGATCGCATCCCACGATTCGCGCGTGCCGCCCGGCATCAGCGACGGACCGAAACGCGCCCCTTCTTCTCCGCCCGAAACCCCCGAGCCGACGAAATGCACGTTGCGCTCGACGAGACGCGCGGTGCGCGCCTGCGTTTCTTTGAACCACGAATTGCCGCCGTCGATCACGACGTCCCCTTCGTCGAGCAGCGGCAGCAGCCGCGCGAGCATCTCGTCGACCGGCGCTCCAGCCTTGATCATCAGCATGATCCGGCGCGGACGCGCGAGCGCGGCGACGAGTTCCTCGAGCGTGTCGGCGGCCGTGAACTGCTTGCCGCGGTGCTGTTCGATGAACGCGGCGGTCGCTTCCGGTTCGCGATTCCAGACCGCGACGGAGAAGCCGTGCTCCTCGATGTTGAGCGCGAGATTCGACCCCATCACCGCGAGGCCGATCATGCCGAAGTCGCTGCTCATGCTTTGACGACGGCGTTCTTCACGGCGGCGGCGAGTTGGGCGAGTCCCGCATCGACGTCTTCGCCGAGGTCGATGCTGAGCGCGCGGAGGTTGCGGGACGCGAGCGATTGAAAATCGCCGATGGCCTGCGCGCGCGCGAGCACGCCGAACGTGAACGTCTCGCCCGGCAATTCGAGATCGCGCCGCGGACCGCCGGTGAGCTGCAGATAAACGCCGTTGCTTCCGCCGCCTTTGTGCAACTGCCCCGTGGAATGGAGAAAGCGCGGGCCGTAGCCGCTGGTCGTCGCGACGCGCAGCTCGCGTGCGATCGTCTCGCGAATTTCGGCGAGCCGCTCTTCGCGCGCGATCGTTTCGCCAAAGTACTGTGTCAGTGCAACGTAATCGAACGGCTTCACGGTGGCGAGCAGTTCCGCAATCGCGTCTGCGTCGCTGACGGCGATGCGCCTCGCGGTGCCACTCGATTCATCGCTGCCGGTCATCGCGCCGCTGCTCGTGTACTGCTCGAGCAGTTGCTTCGTGTTGTCCTTCGATTCCTGCACGTTCGGCTGGTCGAACGGGTTGACGCCGAAGATGGCGCCGGCGATGGCCGTGGCGAATTCGAATGCATAGAACGCCTCGGCGAGATCGAACGCGTCTTCGAGCACGTAATCGACGACCGCGTGTCCGGCGTCCGCGAGCTCACGCAGGCGCGTCGTGTCGTCGCTCCCACGCATGCGCACCGAGACGAACAAGCGATCGCCGGCGTACTCGTTTGCCGCCAGCGCCGGCTCGCCCGCGATCGGAACGATGCCTTTGCCTTCTTTCCCCGTGCTCTCCGCGATGAGCTGTTCGACCCAGAGACCGAACGTATCGAGCGGCCGCGGCGCGATGAGCGTCAGCTTGTCGCGCCCCTGCAGCGCGAGCGCGCCGATCACGCATCCCAAAAGCGCGGGGGTGTTCTTCCGCACCTGTGGAATCGTGGCGACGTGCGACGCGTGCAGCGCGCGGTCGACGAACTGTTCGACGTCGACGCCGCTCAGCATCATCGGCACGAGGCCAAAGAACGAGAGCGCCGAATAGCGGCCGCCGATGTCCGGCATGTTGGTGATGACGGCGCGGAAACAATCGCGCTCCGCGTCGCGCACGAGCTGCGTGTCAGGATCGGTGACGGCGATGAAGTTCTCTCCCGCCGCGTCGCCTTTGACCGATTTCACGCGGTCGTAAAAGTAGCGATGGAACATCATCGGCTCGGTGGTCGTGCCTGACTTCGAGGCGACGATGAAGAGGGTTTTCGCGACGTCGATGCGCGCTTCGAGCAGCGAGACCGCTTCGGGAACGGTCGAGTCGAGCACGAGCAGCTCGGGATATCCCTCCCGTTTTCCAAACACGTGCCGCACGACCTCGGAGACGAGGCTCGAGCCGCCCATGCCGAGGACCACCACGTGCTCGAAGCCTTTGCGCGCCTCGTCGAGCAGCTCGCGCGTTTTGCGCAGCAGCGGCGTGATGTGCTCGGGGAGTCCCACCCATCCGAGCGAGTTGTCGATGATCCTGCGGTGCTCGGGCTCCTGCTTCCAGAGCGCGCTGTCTTTCGACCAGATGCGGCTGATGAACTTCTCTTTCTCGACGCGTGCGATCGCGTCGTCGATGCCGTTCACGTTGTGCAGCGTGAGGCGCTCCGGCATGCCGCGCACGACCGAATCGCGGCGCGCCTCGATGGTCAGGAGGAGCTGCGAGAACGAGTCGTTGAACGACTTCACGCCGTCCGCCGTGAGTTTGTCGGTGATCGCTTTGAGGCTGAAGCCCTTCGCTTCGAACGCGTCGAGAACGCGGCGCGCGTCGTCGGCACCTTCTTCGATCGTCGCCTCCACCTTGCCGTGATCGCGAAACGCGTCGTACGTCGCCGGCGGCACTGTGTTCACGGTGTCGGGACCGATCAGCGACTCGACGTAGAGCACATCCGAGTAGTCCGGATTCTTGGTGCCGGTCGAAGCCCAGAGCGGACGCTGCACGCGCGCACCCTGGTCGCGCAGCTTGATGAATCGTTCGCTGGTGAAGATCTCCTTGAAGAGCTGGTACGCCATCTTCGCGTTTGCGATGGCCACTTTTCCCTGCAGTTCGGCGAGCGACGGATCTTCGGTCGCTTTCGCTTCGAGCTGCTTATCGGCAGCGCTGTCGATGCGGCTGACGAAGAAGCTCGCGACCGACGAGATGTTCCCGATCGGCAGCCCTTCGGAGGCGCGTTTCTCGAGACCGCGGAGATACGCTTCGATCACCTCCGCGTAGACGTCGTTCGAAAAGATCAGCGTGACGTTGACGTTGATGCCGGCGGCGATGGTCTGCTCGATCGCCGGGATGCCTTCCGGCGTCGCGGGGATCTTGATCATCACGTTCGGCCGGCCGAGGCGCGTGAAGAGGCGCTTCGCTTCCGACGCGGTGGCCGCGGTGTCCATCGCCAGCATCGGCGAGACTTCGAGGCTGACGTAACCATCCTCGCCGTTCGTTTTTTCGTAGACCGGGAGGAAGACGTCGGCGGCGTTGGCGATGTCTTCGATCACGAGCTCGTCGTAGATCTCATCGCGCGACTTTCCCTGCGAGGCGAGCGTGCGGAGTTGCGCGTCGTAATCCTCGCTGCCGCCGATCGCTTTCTCGAAGATGGTCGGATTCGAGGTGAGTCCGCGCAGGTCGTCTTCTTCGATCATGCGCTGCAGTTGACCGGTCGAGACGAGCTTGCGCTCCATCTGGTCGTACCAGACGCTCTGGCCGAGCTTGGGAAGTTGTGCGAGGGGATTGGTCATGGTGTGCGTGCCTCCGTTGGGAGGTAAGCATATGCGAGGCCCGGAGCCTCGCGGCGCCGCTACTCTTCGACGCCCGCTTTGCGAATTGCGCGTGTGGCGATGCGTGCGACGAACGCGCTCACCACGATCGCTCCGACCGCGGTGACGATGAGGACGACGCGATTACCGCTGCCGGTCAGCGCGGCGGCTCCGGCCGCGCCGGCGTAGGTGAACGCGAGCGAGCCGGGGATGATGCCGAAGAACGTCGTCAGCATGAACGGCGCGAGACGAATGCCGGTGAGGCCGAATGCGTAGTTCACCCAGGTGAACGGCGGAAAACCGGAAAGGCGGACGAGCCACATGATCTTCGTCCCTTCCTTCGTGATGGCGCGATCGAGCGCGCGAAACTTCACGTTGCCGGCGGTCATCCGTTCGACGCGTTTGCGGAGCGCGCCGCGTGCGAGAAGAAACGCGCAGGTCGCGCCGAGCGTCGCACCGATGATGTTCACGACCGCCCCCGCCGCAAAGCCGAAGATCGCCCCGGCGCCGAGCGTCAATGCGAGCGCCGGCACGAGCAGCACGCAGCAGACGACGTAGACGAGCACGTACGCAACGTATCCGAGCGCGCCCTGGACCTCGACCCACTGCTTGAACGACTCGAGCCACTCCCCCACCGGAAGCGCACGAACGAGCAGCGCAAACGCGACGAGGACCGCAACGACCGCGACTGCTTTCACATACCGCACAGCACGCGATTGTAGTGTGGAGCGTGAGGCGGCTTTCCACGAGTGCGATCGCGTCGTGGGTGGAGCGGCGGGCTCTTAGCCCGCCGGCCTCTCCTGGCTGCGGCAGCTTTGCTGCCGCGAGTGAGAGCGGCGACTGTCGTCGCCGCACTCCAGATCAAACCTTCGGCATGAAGACTTTGCGGATGGCTTTGAAGACCATGCTGAACGTGCTCACTCCGCCGAGGAGGGCGCCGAAGAAGAGGCCGGCGAGGCCGCCGATCGCTACTTTTGCGAGAGCGCCGCTCGACTTTGGTTTGCCGTACATCGGCGCGGGCTGCGGCGGTCGAGCCGGCGTCGCCGTCGTGCGGCCTTCGGCTGCTTTCGGACGATCTTCCGGTCTCGAGCTCTGTTCGCGCGCGTTGCGCTTCGACATGTCGCCTTTGAGGCTGCCGAACGTGCGCGCGTAGACCTGCGTGAACTCCGCGCCGAGGAAGAGGATCTGCGCCGACCAGTACACCCACACCAGCAGGATGACGAGCGAGCCCGCCGCGCCGTACGCCGACCCGACAGCCGCTTTGCCGAGGTAGAGGCCGAGTGCGAACTTGCCGAGGACGAAGAGAATGGCGGTGAAGATCGCACCGAACCAGACGTCGTGCC
>DASVUA010000841.1:0-17314 GCA_036387295.1 Thermoanaerobaculia bacterium
CGGCGGCGAGGGCGCCGCACTCCAGTGAGCGATCAGCGGAGCTGCTCCACCTGCTCCCGCATGGCCGCACAGAACAACAATGGTTACGGAAACGGCGTCAAACAGATCGAATTTCGGGACGCCGAGATCCCACGCTCCGGCGCAATCGGCCATACCGGCCGCATCGAAGAAATGGCGCGTGTCGTGGGCGCCTACGAATACACGGGCACGCGTTCGAGCACGAGGATGCCTGGCGCGCCATTGCAGCGTACAAAGCAGGCAGGAATCCCTGCGCGCCGGGCGGCGGATGTGTGGTGGCTCACAACGACGGCGGCGCTCGGAGGGCCGCCATCGTTGCGATATCGCGTCGTCGAGCGGCGCTACAACAGCTCCGCGAGCTCCGCGTCTTCGACGTACGGCGACTGCAATCGCACCGGGGCGCCGAGGTCCTTGAAGAGGAGATCGCCGCGGCCGAGCAGCGTCGAGGCGCCGCTCTCGCCGCCGAGCACGATGCGCGACTCGGTCGGCTTGACGACGCGCAGGCAGACGCGCGCCATGAGGTTCGTGTCGATGACGCCCGTCACCACTTCGCGTGAAGGACGCTGTGTGGCGAACACGAGGTGCACGCCCGCCGCACGCCCTTTTGCGGAAAGACGGCCCACCAGGCGCTCGATTTCCTTCCGCTGTTTCGGATCGGCCATGATGAGGTCGGCGTATTCGTCGCAGAAACAGACGATGCGCGGCAGCGGATCGTGCGCATGGTTGTATGCGCCGAGGTCGGGGAGGCCGGCTTCGCTGATGACGCGGTAGCGGCGTTCCATTTCGTCGATCAATTCCGTGAAGATCGGCGCGATCTCCGCGTCGTCGGGATAGACGACCGGCGCGTACAACGACGGCGATTCTTCGAACGCGTGAAACGCGGTCCGTTTCGGATCGATGAGCAGCAGCTTCAGCGTGTCGGGCGTGTTCTGCGCGAGCAGGCTTGCGATCGCGGCGCGCAGCCATTCGCTCTTGCCGCTGCCGGCGGTGCCGGCGACCAGCATGTGTGAATCCTGCGGCTTCGCGAAATCGGCCCAGTGCAATGAGCCGTCGATCGCCACGCCGACCGGAAACCGCGAGCTGCCCGCGCGTGAAGGTTTGGCGAGCTGACCGCGCAGATCGCGCCAGTAAACCGTCTGCCGGTCCGGCCGCTCGACGTCGATGACGACGCGGCCGCGCTCGATGGAGATCTGCGGCTGCTCGTTCGTCTTGAGGCGCGTCCAGATCATCATCGCGAGTTGCGGGATGCGGTCGGGACGCACGCCAGGCTCGGTATCGATGTAGTAGCGGACGAATGCCGGCCCGCTGAGCGGTTCGCCGTCGAGCTTCACCCGCACGCCGCCTTCCCGCAACGCGTCGATGATTTTCCTGCCGGTATCCGCAGAGGGTTCTTCGTCGACGGAAACCAGCACCGCGGGCGCTGCCGGTTTCGCAGGTGCGTCATCGTCGATCACACCGGCGAGCCGTCCGATCAGCGCCTTCAGTTTCTTCTGAGCGTCTGCGAGTTGATCGGATGCGAATCGCTGTTCGTGCGGTTCCGGTTTGAACGACAGCAGCGCGACGTCGTCCGTGCCGAGGAGCAGTCGGTACATCGCGGCCTGACATGCGTCTGCCTCGGGCGCAGTGCGTCCCGATTTCAATTCGAGCGCGCACAATGCGCCGCTCTCCGGTTGCCGCAACAGCGCGTCGATGCGGCCGTTCACGAGCACCGGCGCGCTCCACGTTTCGTCGGTGAGCTCCTCGCTCACCTCACGCTCGTTTCCCGCAAACACGATCTCGCGCGCCTCGGCCACACTGCGTCCGTTCGCGCGCTGCTCCCAAACCAGATCGGCGAGCCACGACGTCAGATTGCGCACCGCCTCCCAGTACGACGCCACCGCCGTCGCTTCGCCCTGCAATTCGGCCTGATGTTCTTCCAGCCGCGGCGCCACGTGCCACGCGTACGCATGCGACGCGAGCTCGCGCCGCCACGATTCCTGCGACGCATCGGCGCGTTCGAGCGGGCGCACGAGATTCACCCGCTCGTCCTCTCCTGTGAGGCCGGCGAAGGTCTGATGAAACAGCGTGCCGAGGAGCGGCAGTGCGCGCTCGCCGTCGCCGGCGGATTTCGGCCCGCCGGCAGCCCAGTAGACGTTATTGCGGATCTCGGTGACGTTGACGATTCGGGTCATGGTTACGCTCGCTCGATTGCACTGCTGCGGAGGAAGAGCAGATCGCGTTCGCCGCGAATGAGGCCGAAGATGGTGCTCTCGCGCGCCGCGACGTCGCGCAGGTCGTCGAGCGAGAGTTTCGCGTCGGCGGCAATCGCATCGAGCGCGACGATCCAGCGGCCGACCAGCAACTCCTGCACGCGCGACGCGAGCTCCTGCTGCGACGGTGTATCGGCGGCCTCGCCGGCCACGGCGCGCACCGCTTCGATCACGGCCGCCGGTGTGTTGGTCGCGAGCCACGTCTTCAATTCTTCCGGCTCGACCGGCCGCCCGTTCAGCGTGAGGTCGCCGGCCGCGGCGTCGGACAGCAGACGCCGCAACGCCGCCAGCGCCGCATACGCTTCGGCGGAGAGGCGCACCACACGCGCGCCGCCGTCCGCGAGCTCACGCAGCCGTTGCTGCGTCGCGCGCGCCGTCGCCTTGATCGGCAGGCGCTGGTCGCGAACGACCACCAGCTCGTCGTATTTCTTCTGTGCGTTCAATTGCACCAGCCGCTTGAGGCGCGAGCCGAGGCTCGTCATGTTGTCGGCATTGCAGACGGCGACCGCGATCTTCGTTCCGTCGCGATCGATGATGACGTCGACGTCTTTGACGCGCGTCGCGCGCTCTGCTTTGACGCGATCAGTCGCCGCCGCGCGCACCAGTCCATCGATGATCACGCCATCGTCGATGAGCGGCGTGGGGCGGTCCCGTTCTTCATCGAGCGTCGTGTCCCACACCGATTCGAGCGTTGCGGGCGGCGCCGCTTGTGCTGACGCGGCGAACGCTGGATTCCCTTCGGCCGCGTTCTCATTGCGCGACGCCACCGGCGCCTCGGTCTGCCACGCGTCGAACAGTTCGCGGCAGCGCGTCAGCAGCGTTCGTGCGCTGACGACCGGGAGCGAGAGCAGTTCGATCTGCGACGTGGTGAGCGGCCACACGGGATCGGCGTTCGCGATCTTTTCGTACACGCGTACCTGCTCGAGGTCAGTGTCACCGCGCAGCCGTTGCTGAACGAGCTGGATCGCATCGGGTGTCGTGAGGAGCTTCAGTCCCGACTGCCGTTCTGCGACGCGGTCGAACAGTGCGACTCCGACGATGTCTTTCAATGTCCCGACGAAATGCACCTGCGCGCACGTCACCACGGCCACGTTCTCGTGCTGCGCGATCAATTGCGTCGCCGCGTGTGCATACGCGAGGAGGCCCGTGCGGTCTTCGGGATCGATCTGCAGTCCTTCGATCTGATCGAACGCGAAGACGACCGTCGAGAACTCGCTGCCGAGGCGGATGAGGGTGGAGAGCGCGGCCAGCGCGGTCGATTCGTCGTCGAGATGGAACGCCACGCCGAGTGTGCTCAGCGTTTCGTCAGGCAGCGAGCGGCCGAGAAGCCAGTCGCGCGCCGCGGCGCGATTGCGTCCGGCGAGAAACTGCGCGACGACGCGCACCACCGAGCCGTCGAGGTTCAACGGCACGATGAACACGTCGAGATGTTTGATGAGGTACTCGGCGAGTGCGTCGCCGGCCGGATATTCGTCCATCACGCGGCGCCACCAATCCGCGATCGCGCGGATCGGCGCGTTGACGTCGCTCATGAAGAGGCGCGCCACCGCCACCGCGAGCTGCGTGATGCCGTGCGTATCGGGCGCGCCGCGCGTGATGTCGCCCGCCGTTGCCTGCAGGATGTCGCGATAGACGCGATCGGGTGCGGTGATCGGAAGGATGTAGACGAACCACGCATGCTCGTCCTGCTGAATCCAGCGGCGCACGCGATTGAGCAGATGCGTTTTCCCGGAGCCCGGCTCTCCCGAAAGCAAAAGGCCGTGGGATTGCCGCGACGTGCGCACGTCGGCAATCGTGCGCAGCACCTGCTGGAACGCGGCGTCATTGATGGCCGGGACGTCGGAGGCGATCGAGCGCGCGTCCCACGCCGTGTCGACGCGGTTCTGCAGAAACGGATTGGGAAGCGTGCGGCGCAGCGTCTGGAGGGCTTCGAGCATCGGTGGTCTCCGATCAGCGGAGGCCGATGGCGCTGAAGTAGCCGCCGCGGCCGTCTTCGATCATCGCGTCGCGTTCCGCGGCGCCGAGCAGGGATGGAGTGGGATGCGATTGCAGCTGGATCGTGCCGCGCGCGAGGAGTCCGAGCACGGCCCGATCGAACGACGGCTTGTCTTTGTACGACGCGGCGAGCGCGGTGCGGAGGTGGGGAAGGTAAACCAGCGCGCCGTCGGGATTGAGCTCGCGCACGGCGGCGACGATCTCGTCGCTTGCGGAGGGTGCCGTTGCGCGTGCTGTTGCATCGGTGTGCAGGGCGAGAATTTCGCGCAGTGCGTCCTTCGCGTCGGCTTCGTTGATGCCGAGTTTCTTCGCGCTGGCGAAGAGGCGCGCGAGCTCGGGGCGAAGCAGATCGGCGGCGGTGGGTTGATGCGCGCCGTAACGGATGACGCGATGCTGTTTCGGATAGGCGTGCAGCTCGCCGCTCGCCATGAGGTCGCGAATCGCTTCACGAACGCCGGTCGCCGAGGCGCGGGTCTGCCTGGCGAGCTCGCTGACGGTGAGCGCCTCGTCCGTGGTGAGGCGCACGATGCGCTCGTGCAACGTCCGATCGGGTTGCGCGGCATAACGCCGGCCGATGCGGAACAGGCGCTTCGCATCGGCGAGCGCGGCCACGACGGCGGTGAGCGCTTTCGACGCAGGACGCAATGCCTTCGGGATCGCGCCGTGGATTTCGCGGACCGTCACGGCCCGCCCTTCCGACGCAATCACGTCGAGGACGAGCGTTTCCAGCTCCGCGGCTGAAATCTGAGGTTTCGGTCTGGCCATGGAAATGAGGGACGAGAGTGTAGTGCGAGGTGCGGACGTCCGCAATTCAGCACTTGCGTTCTCCGCCTGCCCTGCAGGAGACACGAGACGGCGGGATTTGTGGCGGGGATGCCGGTGTGGCCGCCGTTCTCCTCGTGTCATTCCCGCGCTTCAGCGCGGAATCCCGTGCAGGTGAATCACGCCGTTGCCTGTCGGAAGGGGATCCCGCGCCAGGCGTGGGATGACACCCGAGTTACAATCGCGCAATGTCTCCGTACCCTTCACCGCTCACAATGACCCGCAATTTCGATTCGCTCGCCCAGAACCCTCCCGCGCTCGCGTGCGGCTACGAGGGTCGTGCGCGCGCAAATCCCTAGGGTCGCTACCCATCCGTACTTCAACCGAGCGACCCTTCACCGGGTCGCTCTTTTTTTGGTCTGACGAAAATGCTGCTGACAATTACGACGACGCATCAACCTGCTACCGATCTCGGTTACCTGCTGCACAAGAATCCGTCGCGTCTCCATCCGATCGACGTGACGTTCGGGGAGGCGTATGTCGCCTATCCCGAGGCGACGAACGAGCGCTGCACCGCCGCGCTCATCGTCGATGTCGACACGGTTGCGCTCGTGCGCAAGCGCGAAGGCCTCGGCCAGTACGTCAATGATCGCCCCTATGCCGCCAGCTCGTTCCTGAGCGTGGCGCTGCATGTCATCCTGAGTCGCGAAGACGGCGAAGGACCTTCCGACGTGCCACAGGCAAAATCGTTTGTTTCAAGGCGCAGTGTCATCCCGAGCGCAGTCGAGGGATCCCCTACCGATGGAGCGATCCTCTTTGTACCGCAGGGGATCCCTCGCTTTCGCTCGGGATGACACTGCCGAATCATCGCAGCGCCGTCCGGAAGCGAGCGTACACGCGACAGCACTTTCAGGTTGCTACAGGGAAGGTCCTTCGCTTCGCTCAGGATGACAAAGGAGAGGGTGCTGACTACGGCGATACACCGCAGTGCGGTGCCGAATGGACACGCGTCCGCAGTGAAGTTCGAAGTCGCGCAATGCCCCGCATGTCATCCTGAGCCGCGAAGACGGCGAAGACCTTCCAACGAGCCACAGGCAAAATCGATTGCTAAAGGCGAAGTGTCATCCCGAGCGAAGTCGAGGGATCCCCTGCCGACGGGGGTGATCCTCGTTGTACCGCAGGGGATCCCTCGCTTTCGCTCGGGATGACACGGGGGATCATCGCAGCGCCTTTGACGTATGCGGTAGGTGAGCGTACACGCGACAGCACGTTGAGTTTGCTACAGGGAAGGTCCTTCGCTTCGCTCAGGATGACAAGGGAGAGGGTGCTGACTACGGCCACGCCGCAGTGCAGGCCGAAGGAAAAGTATTCACGGTGAAGTCGAAGCCGCGCAAACGCCCCGCATGTCATCCTGAGCCGCGAAGACGGCGAAGGACCTTCCAATGAGCCACAGGCAAAATCGTTAGTCCCAAGTCGCAGTGTCATCCCGAGCGAAGTCGAGGGATCCCCTCCCGACGGAGCGATCCTCGTCGTACCGCAGGGGATCCCTCGCTTTCGCTCGGGATGACACCGGGTTTCTTCGCAGCGCGAAAATCCTTCGCTTCGCTCAGGATGACAAACTGGGCGCGCGCAGCGGCCGCGCCATCTCTACGAATCGGCACATGCTGTTGACGAGTTTCATTTGTTCGGGTGTTTTGCAGTCGATGTCGAGCAGGCGTGGGTTTGCTACGACGATGGCCAGGCAGCGGGCGCGGGAGATGGCGACGTTGAGGCGGTTTCGGCTGAAGAGAAATTCGATGTCGCGCGGGAGCTCTGCGCCGCTCGAGGTGGCCATGCTGAAGAAGACGATTGGTGCTTCTCTGCCCTGGAACTTGTCGACCGTGCCGACCGGAACGTCGGGCAGGCCGGCGGCTGCGAGGGCGGCGGTGATGTGGCGCACCTGGGCGTTGTATGCGGCGACGACGAGGAAATCGGATGGACGGAGTGGCGCCGTTGCGCCTTTGGAATTGGTGAACGTGCCGGGCAGCATGCGTTGGATCTCCACGGCGATGCGCGCGGCTTCTTCGTCCGACGATTGTGAGTTGCCCTCGTGCTCGACGGGAATGAAGCGCAGGCCGGTCTCAGTGATGCCGTCGATCGTCACGGCCTGATTCGCACATTGTTTGGCCGAGCGCAGTCGCGCGTCGTAGACGACCTCGGAGACGAACGTGCAGACGGCCGGGTGCATGCGCCAGCTTTCCTCGAGAAAGATGCCGCGGTCTCGCGGCACAGTGGCATGTGTGCCGAGGAGATGTTCGAGCACGGAAACGCCGACGCCGTCCGGGTGCGAGCCTTTGGAGACCTGCGCGAGCTGCAGCGGATCGCCGAGGAGCACGACATCGCGTGCCGCGGTCGAAACGGCGAGCGCGTTCGCGAGCGACACCTGGCCGGCTTCGTCAATGAAGAGGAAATCGAGCGACTGATCCATGGCCACATCGGAAAAGAGCCACGCCGTGCCGGCGACCAGGCGGATGGAGGCGTCGGCGCAATCGGAGTTTTTGTCGCACGCCTCGATCATCGGATTCGGGAGCTTCGAGATGAACTTCGAATCGGAATCGCTGCCGCTCTTTTTCAGGCCGCGAAACCAGTAGTTCGCCGCGCGCGCCACCTTCTCCACCTCGTCCAGCAGATTGTGAATGGCCTTGTGCGAATTCGACGTCACGCCCACCCGCTTGCCGGCGCGCAACAGCGCGACGATTGCGTGAGCACCATTGAACGTCTTCCCCGATCCGGGAGGCCCCTGCACGAAGAGATACGAGCGATCGAGGCGGCGCGTGGTCTCGGTGACGCCGCTCCACTCGCCCTCGCCTGACAGGCGAGGATTGGCGCCGCGCAGGATGTCGGCCGCCGCACGATACGGCGACTCTTCGGCGCCGCGCTCTACAATCGATTGCGCGAACCGCTGCAGAGCGCCGCGAATCGCCGCTGTATTGATCGGGCCGCCCGGCATGAGCGCCACTGGATGCGGCTGATCCAGCAGACTCGGACCACGTTTCATCCGCAGCAGGCCGCGCGCGTCGTCGATCGCCACAATGTCGCCCGCGGACTTGCCGGTGGCCGGGTCGATGGGCGTGTCGCCTGGATCGAACTTGTGCTCCTGTCCCGGATAGCGGTATGTGTAGATCTTCGATCTTTTCTCGGTCACAGGCGGCACGTCGGCCGCGACTTCCAATGCCCCGATGCATTCGCTGTCGTCGATCAGCTCCTGCGCATCCATGATCGTCCGCGCGAAATACCACCACCATGCCGGACGCTCTTCGCGGCGGTGGTAATAGAGCAATTGCGCCAGAAGCGGCATGTCCTGCTGCATTAGACGCTGAAAGAGAACGTCGTTTTTCTGATCCTCTTCCATCCGGCTGTCGGAAGCGTCGCGCGGCTCCTGTGGCTCCTTCCACTGAACGTCGTCCGGCCGGATCGAGAGCAGCCAGCGCCGCAGCTCCAGCGTCGACACGCAATCTTCGCGGTTGTACGCCTCGATTTCCGAGAGCATCGCATCGTCGCTGGTTTCGAGCCAATGCTCGTACGCGAGCACCGCCCCGCCCGCGTCCGCGACCCCCTCTGCCTCCCGCTTGAAGTAAAACGTCTCGACCTTTTTGAGGCCATAGCCGGAATGTGAGATTCGCAGTCCCTGCTTCACTACGGCCGAGAGGTCGACGAATGCCTCGCGGCGCAGGAGATCGTCGATTTCATCTTCGTGAGTCGCATGGCGGCCCATCAGCCGCTTGAGTGTGGCGACTTCCATTGCGCCATAGTGATACACGTGCGCGTCAGGGTGTGCGTTGCGGCGCGCGACGAGAAAGTCCGTCACCGCTTCGAATGCCTGACGCTCCTCGGCTGCATTGTGCGCCCACCAGGCGCGGTATTGCGGCGCGCCGTTTTCCTCCCACGCCGCGCCGAAGAGATACGTCAGCCCGTCGCCGACGAATGGATCGCCCTCCACGTCGAGGAATACGTCGCCCGGTGACGGCCGTGGCAACCGGAAAAATCCACGCTCCTCTTCGCGCGGCAGCAATTCGAAATCGTGCTTTCCCGTGCGTCTGTGCTGCAACTGCATGCGGGCCTGATGATTGAGGACGTTGAATGTCTCTTCCGGAATTCTGCGGATGCGCAACGTCGGTGGAGCCTCGGCCAGCGCGGTGAGCGTCTTGACGTCGCTCCGCTCGAGGCGCGTGACCTGGGTGCGTTGGATGTTCGCCACGAGCGAGAGGTGATCGCGCTCGTTCCACTGCCTGAAACAATGGGTCGACCAGTCGCACAATGTGCAGAACTCCACCGGGTATGCGACCGGTTCAGTGCCGCCGGAGACGAACCGGTCCAGCGATCCGCGGACGTGACGGTAATACGCGTCATAGTCGGCGACGCGCAGTGACACCCGCTCGCCAGTGCCCAGCACGACGTGCATCGACTCGGGGACGACCCCCTGCAGGCGTGCGAGGTGGCCGCTGTAATCGGAGAGCTGCAGGACGAAATGTGCCTTCACTGCCCGCGCGAGTTTCGTGTCGATGACCTCGTACTGGTGCCCGCCGAGAACCGGCGAGGGGCGATCGACGCGCTCGAGAAGATCGGCGTAGCCGCTCCAGCGCCCGTCGAAGAATGCCGCCTGATCAATGTAATCGGCACCACTGCGCATCGCGTCGAGTGTTTCGGCTTCTGCACGCCGGAGCGCTTCGAGGCTCCACGGCGCTTTGTCGATCGTCACGATGCTCTTTCCCGCCGCACGCAGCGTGTCGACGTACGCGCGTTCGTGCTCGTTTCCTTTGGCGGTGATGAGCGCCGTCATCGCGGACGGCGGACGCCGCGCGGCCGCTGGACCCGTGCCGGTCTCGCTCGTGTGGTCGAGGTAGGTCGCGTGCTCGCACCGCACGAACTTCGTGAGATCGCTGGTGGAGAGGATGAGGTCCGTACCGATGACGCGCATTCTGAAAATCCCTGGTGGCGAATCGAAGGACACGCGTTCCTTCCCGATGTGGCGCCACCCTCGCCGCGAAAGCGTGTCCAAGGTAGTTGCGCAGGAGAGATTCGGGAAGGGGTATGGATTTTCCGTTTTCCGTCACTCCTGATGAGTAGTCGCCAATTCAGCGCGCGGGTGATCCTTTGGCCATCGGAACGGAAGAGTCGCTTCCCGGCGGCGTGATGCCGGAGTTTGTGGTCGACGTGTCCTCGGCCGGAGCGAGCTATGCGCGCGATGGCGCGCGCAGCTCGGTGGATGAGCTCACCGCCGCCTTCGGGGCGGCGGCGACGTACAGGCCGCACATCGCGGCGACATTCCTCGGCATCGCGCTCGCGGCGTGGCTGGCGCTGGTGATTCAGCCGTGGCTGCTCATCGTCGTGGTCATCGTCGGCATTGCGCTCCTCGCGCGCGCCAGCAGCGAGTCGAAGCGGCGGCGTCGCGTGGCGGTGCGCTATCGGCTCGACCCGGCGGCCGGCCTTGCGTTCGATTCGATCACGAACGGCGTCAGCTGGCTGGCCGGCAGCGCGGCGGTCTGGAGAGTCACGCACGAAGAGGCGCTGGTGCGTCCGGCCAATACCACCTCGGTGACGCGCGCCGCCGCTTCCATCCGTTGCGAGAGCGAGATTGCGAACGTCCTGACGAACATCACCGTCCCGTCGATCGCCGCGGCCGGCGAGACGCTCCTCTTTTTCCCCGAGGGGCTGGTGATTCGGGACGGAAGCTCGAGGTTCATCGACGTGCCGTATTCGAAAATCCGGGTCGAGCTCGACTCGATGCGCTTCAGCGAAACGGGCGAAATGCCGCGCGATGCGCGCCAGGTCGGCAATGCCTGGCTGTATGCGAACAAAGACGGCAGCCCCGATCGCCGCCGCGCGAACAACCGCGACTTGCCGGTTCTCGATTACGCGCGCGTCACGCTCACCTGGCGCGATTCAGGATGCGTGCTGCTCGTCTCCAACAATGAAGCGGCGCGCCGCTTCGTCAACGCACTCGCGCGACTCGCGCAGGCGCCACCAAAGCCCGCACCACCAAAGCCGGCGCCATTGAAGCTGGCGCCGGTCGTCGAGCTCCCGCCGGCCCGCATTGCGGCGGTCGTCACGCCGCCTGCGCCGCCTCCGCCGCCAGCGCCCACAGTCGCTGTACCGCGCGTCGGCGTCTCTGCGGCACCGCGCGCCGCGGCGCTCACGATCTCGATCGAGACTGCTTCGGAGGTAGTGAACGTGCCGGTGCCTGCTGCAGCGCCAACGGAGCTCGAACGCGCGCTCCAGGCTTCGATCGATCGTAAACGCCGCCTCGCGGAGCTCGAGCGTCAGGCCTTGTCCGTGGTGCGCGACGAGCTTGCGGTTTCCAGGAGCCGTTCGGGGCCGCAAGCGCCGGGCGAGTGGCTCGCCGAAGGCCGCAGCGCCACGGTGCACGGGCTCACGACCGGCCATTTCGTGTACGTCGGGAATCGCCTCCCGTCATTGAGCGGCTCTGGAGTCGAGCCTTCGCTCATCAATCCCGCGCTGCCGGTCGATCCGTCGCACGCGAATACCACCGGCGCCGGCATGAACTACTGGCCGTCCTACGACCGCATCTCGGCTGCCAGCAGGCGCGCGTTTCTTCAGTGGCTCGCCGGCGGACGCAGCGATCCCAATGCCTACATCGGTTATGCATTTATCTTTTTCTATGGACTCGAACGGCGTGTGTACGAATTCGTGCAAGGCCGCGGATCGCACGCCGACGAAGTGCTCGCCATCGGCCGCGAAGTCGCGCGGCTCATTGGACTGTACGGCACGCAGAGCGGCTCGTTCCGCTCCTATGCGACGTCGTTTCTCGATCTGATCGCTTCCGTCGAGCCGCGCGCGCGCGAACTGAATCGCACCCGCGGCGCGGAGTTCGGACCGTCGCAAAGTCTCCGGATCGCGCTCGGAGAGCTATCGCTGGCCGGTAAGCCTGTGCCGGCCGACTATGCACTGGAGTGGATCCGCTCCTCCTGGTCGCTCAATACTCCTGCCCTCCGTTGCGCGGGCGAATTCGAGCTCCTGTTTCACATCCGGTATGCAAAGCAGTACGGCGAGGGAATGATCGTCAAGCCGAACAAAAGCTATGTCGATCTGAGCTATCGCCCCGCAAGCGGCACGCTCGAGCCGATCACATTGAAGAAGCGGCAGATTCCCGATGTGACGCAGCTCGTCCGCCCGCTCGAGAAGCTCGTCGCGCTGGCACAGGAGTGCTCCAACGCGCTCGATGCATTCAGCCGCTTCCTCGGCAAGAACCCCGAAGGTCGCGAGTCGCTCGCCGCGTTCGCGCTGCTGCCGGATGAATTGGTGGAAGCCACGCCGTCTGCCGACGCCACAGCGCTCGCCTCGCTCGTGCAATCGCGAATGGACGACAGTGGCCGCGTTCACCTCTCGGCAGGCGAGATCCTGCAATACGTTCGTGTTTCCAGGCCCGACAAAATCTCGAAGAGTGAAGCGTTGCTACTGGCGCAGGCGCTGGAAAAACTCGGGTATGCCATTGAGCCCGATGTGCGCCTCGGCGGACCGGTCTATGACGCCGACGGTCCGGTCGTCGTGTTCCGCCGGCTGCCCGACTGTCCCTCGACTGCATCTGATGAATACGAGACCGCCACGCTGTGCATGCGCCTGGGCGCGATCGTCAGCGCGTCGGACGACGAGGTGTCGGAGCACGAGCGCTCGCTGCTGCAGAAGCACATCGCCGCGACGCTTCAACTCTCGCCAGGCGAGCGGCAACGTCTGGCCGCTCACCTCGCATGGCTGCTCGAAGCGAAACCGGGCACCAGCGGCCTCAGGAAACGCCTCGCGGCGCTGTCGACGAGCGCGCGCCATCACGTCGGACAATTGCTCATCACGGTCGCCACGAGCGACGGCCGCGTCGATCCGCGCGAGATGAAAATACTCGAGAAGCTCTATGGCCTCATCGGACTCGAGACGTCCGACCTTTACGCCGACATTCACGCCGCGCTGGCGACGGATGACGAACCGATTGCAGTCGAGCAGGCGCCGGCGAAATCGAAAGGATTCGCGATCCCGCCGAAGCCCGCGCCTGCAACCACGGCGTCGGGAATCGACATGGAGCGCGTGCGGCTGAAAATCGCCGAAACGCGCGAGGTGTCGACGCTCCTCTCCAGCATTTTCGTCGAAGAGGAAGCGCCGGCCGTCAGCGCCCCGCCAGTGAAGGAGGGCGGCACGATCGGCACGCTCGACGCCGCGCACTCCGAACTGCTGCGGCGTCTGGGCGAACGGGAAAGCTGGCCGCGCGACGAAGTGGAACGACTCGCTGCCGAGCTCGCGCTGCTGCCCGACGGCGCGCTCGAAACGATCAATGACTACGCATACGCGGCCGCCGCCGAGCCTTTGTGGGAAGACGAAGATCCGGTCGCAATCAATCGACAGGTAGCAATGGAGCTGATCGCATGACAAACACGACCTCCGGCTCGATCAAGCCGAAGCACAGGGAAGCCATCATCCAGTCGCTGCGCGCCGGCGTCGTGCCGCGCGCCGGACAGCAGCACATTCAGGTGGGGCGTCACGACGAAGTCAAAGCGCTCGTGTCGGACATCGACCGGATCGCCACCGGCGGTTCGTCCATCCGCTTCGTGATCGGCGAATACGGTTCGGGGAAAACGTTCTTCCTGAACCTGATCCGATCGATTGCGCTCGAGCGCAATCTCGTCACCATCAATGCCGATCTCTCGCCCGACCGGCGCTTGCACGCAACAGGAGGGCAGGCGCGGTCGCTGTACGCGGAACTGATGCGCAATATCGCCACCCGTTCGAAGCCGGACGGCGGCGCGATGGCGAGCGTGGTCGAAAAATTCGTCAGCAGCGCGCTGGCTGAGGCGCGAAGCGGGGGAGTGGCGGTCGAGGAAGTGATTCGCGCGCGACTGGCGTCGCTGCAAGAGCTCGTGGGCGGGTACGACTTCGCGCACGTCATCGAAGCGTACTGGCGCGGCCACGACGGCGGCAACGAAGAGCTGAAGGAAGCGGCGCTGCGCTGGCTGCGCGGCGAATACACGACCAGAACGGACGCCCGGGCACAGCTCGGCGTCAGGACGATCGTCGGCGACGCGAACGTCTATGACCAGTTGAAGCTTTTCGCGCGCTTCGTCCGTCTCGCCGGTTACGGCGGCATCCTGATCGTGCTCGACGAACTGGTGAATCTCTACAAGCTCGCGAATACGCAGGCGCGGAACAGCAATTACGAACAGATCCTGCGCATCCTGAACGACGTACTGCAGGGGTCGGCGGAAGGGATGGGCGTTCTCCTCGGCGGCACGCCCGAGTTCCTGCTCGACACACGGCGCGGCCTTTACAGCTATTCCGCATTGCAATCGCGCCTCGCACAGAATCAGTTCGCAACGAATGGCCTCGTCGATTACAGCGGCCCTGTCTTGTCACTGTCGCAGCTCACGAAAGAGGATCTGTACGTCCTGCTCGCGAACATCCGGAACGTTTACGCGAGCGGCGATCCGGCGCGGCATCTCGTTCCGGATGAAGCGCTCGAAGCATTCATGCACCACTGTTCCACGCGCATCGGCGACGCCTACTTCAGAACTCCGCGCAATACCGTGACGGCGTTCGTCAGCCTGCTGTCGGTCCTGGAACAGAATACCGACGCGAACTGGCGCGAGCTACTCGGCACGGTGAGCGTCCATGCCGAACGGAATCCCGACCTCGAGAGCGAGATCGAGGATGACGCGCCGGTTGCCGCGCCTGCCGCATCTGCCGCACAGCCGGTCGCGGCAGAAGAGGACGACGATCTTGCCTCCTTCCGGATCTGACACGTCGTCATCGTTCGACCTGCTGCACGAGCGCATTCGCCGCTGGATCTGGGATCAGCAGTGGTCCGAATTGCGCGACGTGCAGGAGCTCGCGATCCGGACGATTCTCGGCGGCGACGGCGACGCGATCATTACAGCCGCCACCGCGGCGGGAAAGACGGAAGCGGCATTCCTCCCCATCTGCTCGACGCTCATCAGCGACCGCGCAAAGGCGGGCGTGCAGGTGCTGTATGTAGGACCGCTCAAGGCGCTGATCAACGATCAATGGCGGCGCCTCGACGGATTGTGCGAATCGCTCGATGTTCCAGTGCATCGCTGGCACGGCGATGTCACGGCAAGCGCACGCCAGAAGCTGATTCGCAATCCCGACGGGATTCTGCTCATTACACCGGAGTCACTGGAGGCATTGTTCGTGCGCCGCGGCACGGATATCGGCCGCATTTTCGCTGCGCTGCAATTCGTCGTGATCGACGAGCTGCATGCGTTCATCGGCAGCGAGCGCGGAATGCAACTGCAGTCGCTGTTGCATCGGCTCGAGCGCGTCCTCCATCGCCGCGTCCGGCGCGTCGGCCTGAGTGCGACCCTCGGCGACATGAGCGTCGCCGCCGATTTTCTCCGTCCGCCGAACCGCCGAGCCGCGCCTCCGGCAATCGTGAAATCGGACGATGCGGGCAGCGGCGTCAAACTGCGACTGCACGGCTTCAAGCGGCCATTGCGGCCTGACGAACCGGCGGAGGACGAGGAAGACGAGACCGCGCGCTCCATCGCGCAGCATCTCTTCAAAACGCTGCGCGGGTCGAACAATCTCGTGTTCGCAAATGCGCGCAGCAAAGTGGAGTCGTTCACCGATTTCCTTTCCCGTATGTGCGCGGCGTCGACCCTCCCGCAGGAGTTCTTTGCGCATCACGGCAGTCTCTCGCGCGAGCTGCGCTTTCATGTGGAAGATCAACTCAAACGCGGCGATCGTCCGATGACGGTGATCTGCACGAGCACGCTGGAGATGGGAATCGACATCGGGGCGGTGAAAAGCGTGGCGCAGATCGGGCCGCCGCCGAGTGTCGCGTCGCTGCGCCAGCGCCTCGGGCGCTCCGGCCGCCGCGGCGAGGCGTCGATTCTCCGGCTCTACATCGAGGAAGAAACAGTCACCGAACGCTCCTCGCCGCAGGACGCCATTCGCGCGGATCTGGTCGAAACGATCGCAATGGTGAACCTGCTGCTGGAGAAATGGGTCGAGCCGCCCCTCGGTGAGATGGTGCATGGCTCGACGCTCGTGCAGCAGCTGCTGTCGTTGATCGCACAATACGGAGGCATCACCGCTGCCGACGCGCATGCGCTGCTCTGCGAGAGCGGTCCGTTCCAACACGTCACACGCTCCATGTTCATTGCGCTGCTGCGCAAACTCGCCGAGCACGATCTGATCCAGCAGATGAACGACGGACTGCTGATTCACGGCGTGAAAGGCGAAAAGCTCGTCAACCACTACGACTTTTACACGGCGTTCGTCACACCGGACGAATATCGCCTCATGGCTGGCGGCACACAGCTCGGCAGCCTCCCCATCGTCAATCCTGTCACTGAAGGCTCCTTCCTGATCTTTGCGGGGCGTCGCTGGCGCGTCGTGTCTGTCGATGAGGAAAAGCGCGTCATCATGCTCGTCTCAGCCGCAGGGGGCCGCGTTCCCGTCTTCGAGCACGGCCCGCGCGGATTCGTTCACGATCGCGTCCGCCGCGAAATGCTGGCCATCTACACGAGCGACGAGATGCCGGCGTATGTCGATCCGCAGGCCGCCGACCTGCTGCACGAGGCGCGAGAAAACTTCGCCCGCTATGCCCTCGACCGCACCAGCTACATTCATTGTGCAGACGGCGCGCTCTATTTTCCCTGGTATGGCAGCCTCGCCATGAACACGCTCGTACAGCAGCTCGCCGCGCGCGACCTCCGCGTTTCCGTCGAAGGGCCAGCCATCGTCGCCGAGCGGATGACCCCCGCCACGCTCCGCGACGCGGTGACGGCCTGTGAAGCCGAACGCCCCGTCGACACCATCGCCCTGGCAGCGGACGTCAAGAACAAGACAGAAGAAAAATGGGACTGGGCATTGGACGACGCCACACTCTGTGCGTCATATGCCAGCCGAAAACTGTCACGAAACCCCGCGCCCGCGCTCGCACCGTTTGCCGAACGCATACCGATTCTGCCGTGAGAATGTGGAGTGCGGCGACCGCAGTCGCCGCTTTTGCTTGCGGAGGCAGCCTCCGCATTGTTGTGCGGTTTGCGGCAGCTGGCGCTGCCGCGAGTAAAAGCGGCGACTGGCGTCGCCGCACTCCAAACTAAAGAACGTTGATGTGGAGTGCGGCGACCGCAGTCGCCGCTTTCACTTGCGGAGGCGTGAGCCTCCGCTTGTTCGCGCGATTTACGGCAGCTGGCGCTGCCGCGAGTGAGAGCGGCGACTGGCGTTGCCGCACTCCAGACTGACGAACGTGTGGATGTGGAGTGCGGCGACCGCAGTCGCCGCTT
>DASVUA010000842.1:0-4925 GCA_036387295.1 Thermoanaerobaculia bacterium
GCGCGGACACCGACGACCACCGCGGCCGTGATGAATTCGACGCTCACCGGGTATTACGGCCTCAATCTGCAATCGTGGGATCGCTCTGCCGCCGCGTCGGCATATGGCGCGACGACCACCACCACTCCAACCTGCGCCGCACCGGCAATCGCAGCACAGCCGCTTTCCCGGACGATCCGCTACGGCACCACGACCGCGCTCACCGTCACGGCGAGCGGCACCGGCCTCAAATATCAGTGGTATCGCGGTGCGACGGGCGTCAATACGTACCCGATCGCCGGCGCGACCGCGGCGACCTATACGACGCCGGCATTGACCGCCACCACCTCGTACTGGGTGGCTGTGACCGGCACGTGTGGCGTCGTCAACAGCCGCACAGTGACGGTCTCGATCTGCACGGCCGCGCCGTCGATCGCCACACAGCCTCTCTCACAGACCATCGCGCGTGGCACCGCTGCCACACTTTCCGTGACAGCGTCCGGCGTGGGGCCGTTCACATACGAGTGGTATCAGGGAACCGCGGGAGATACGACGCGCCGTGTAGGCTCGGCCCAGTCGTTCCGCACTCCGCTTCTGACGACGAGCACGTATTACTGGGTGCGCGTCCGCAACGCCTGTGGTTACGTGAACAGCCGCACGGCGCTCATCACAGCGCGTTGAACCGGCAGCGCCGCCATTGACAGCTCAATGGCGGCGCGAGTACCCTTGCCGCACATGAATTCAGCCCCACGCGTCTCCGTCTATTACCGCTATTACGTCATGTAAAGCGGGGACAGCGTGTGCCCCGACGCGAGAAGGGGCCTCGAACAGCAACGGCAAATTCGAAACCTCTTTCCGCCCGGGAAGAGGTTTTTTGTTGATGAACGAAATTGATGCCGAAGCTGAGCTGAAACGCCTCCGCGATGCGATTGACCGCGTCGACGAGGTGCTGGTCAAGCTCCTCAATCAACGCGCGAAATACGCCGTCCAGATCGGCGAGATCAAAGGGCACCTCTCGCTGCCGGTCTATTCACCGTCGCGCGAAAAGGAAGTCCTCCACCACGTCGAAACGACGTCGGAAGGGCCGCTCGGCGACGCTGCAATCCGCCGTCTGTTCGAGCGAATCATCGACGAATCGAGAAGAGTCGAGCGCGAATCCGCGCACAAATAGGAGATTTCCAATGGTCATCGTGATGCAGAAGCATGCCCCTGACGCGGCGATCGAGCGGGTGGTCGCCGAATTGAGCGGCCGAGGGTTCGACGTGCACCGGTCCACCGGTTCCGACCAGACCGTCCTCGGCGTCGTCGGCCATGTCGACACCATCGATCCGCGCGAATTCGAATTGTTCGAAGGCGTGCAGGAAGCCGTGCGCGTCAGCGAGCCGTACAAGCTCACCAGCCGTACGTTCAAACGCGAAAATACCGTCGTCAACGCGCGAGGCGTGGAAATCGGCGGCGACAAAGTGGTCGTCATGGCCGGCCCCTGCACGATCGAGAGCGAAGAACAACTGTTCGAGACCGCGCGCCGTGTCGCCCGAGCCGGCGCGCGCATCCTGCGCGGCGGTGCGTACAAGCCGCGCTCGTCGCCGTATGCCTTTCAGGGGATGGGGATTGAAGGATTGAAGCTCCTGCGCGCGGCGGGCGACGAAAACGACATGGCCACCGTTTCCGAGGTGATGGAAATCAGCCAGATCGACAAGATGCTCGATTACGTCGACATCCTGCAGGTCGGCGCGCGCAACATGCAGAACTTCAATCTGCTCGCCGCATTGGGCCAGATTCGCAAACCCGTCCTCCTGAAACGCGGTATGTCCGCCACGATCCAGGAATGGCTCCTCGCAGCCGAATACATCATGTCCGGCGGCAATTACGATGTCATTCTTTGCGAACGCGGAATCCGAACGTTCGAAACGTACACCCGGAACACGCTCGACATTTCCGCGATCCCCGTACTGAATAAACTCTCCCACCTCCCCGTGATCGGCGACCCCTCCCACGCCGTAGGCAGACGCGACAAAGTCATGCCCCTCGCCAGAGCAGTCATTGCAGCCGGAGGCGACGGTTTACTGATCGAAGTTCACCACGACCCCGAAAAAGCAGTCTGTGACGGCCCGCAATCACTGTATCCGGAACAATTTACCCGCCTTATGGACGAGCTTCGAATCATCGTTCCGGCAGTGGGGAGAAGCATCTAGATACGAGTGCGGTTCACGATTTACTTGACGCATAAAAGCGTCATGTGCGATCTTCAGTGCAAATCGATCCGCTCCTCGATTCATAAAAAACGACGAAGCTCATGTTTGCGGCGGACGTGTGTCCACTCGGGTGCATGAGAACGAAAAGGAATATCTGCATGCGATATCGCGCAATTGCACTGAGTATCTGTCTGTCTACCGCCCTTTTTACGAATGCACAGCAGTCACAGGACGTAACTCCGAGAGAGCAGCACGTGAACGGAGTCGAGGGTGGGCAGCCACCATCACGCGGTGGCGAAGCGCCTCCCGCGAAACCGCAGAGAGCGGTCGGTGAGCGGCCGGTCGAGACGGCCGGCACGTTTGGACTGACGCAGGTCTCACCGAATTTCAATGCTACTCTCGGCACCTCGGATAGCACGTCCGCATTTACGATTTTCTCCTCCGACGATCTGCCGCGGTTGCGTGTGCGTGGTGACGGGAATGTCGGCATCGGGACCGACAATCCGACCTACGTGCTCGATGTTCATCAGAACTCGGCGACTGCCGCCTTCACGCGGTTCAGCAATACGAACACCAACTCGGCCGTGGGTCTTCGCTTCGCCGAAGGCTCCGTGAACAAAGCGCACATCTCGAGCGTCGGAACGACGTCGTTGTCCGCCTCGGGCCCAGGCGCGCTCACCGTCGTCAATTACCTGAATGCCCCGATCACCTTCGGTACGCTGGGGCTCGAACGGATGCGCATCCTCGGCAACGGCAATGTGGCGGTCGGCTCCACAAGCGACTTCGGAGCGACGTTTGCCGTAACGCACCGAGCTGTCGGCGGGTACGGCATGTATGTCGGTGCCTCGGAGGAAATCACCGCCAATGCCATCGGGCGCGATGACACTGCGATGTACATGACCGCGGTCGAGACGGTTTCGGCCGGCGTCACGAATACCGGAACGCTGTACGGCGCGCAGATGCGCAGCAACGTCAGCGGCTCTGGCGGACTGACGCAATTGGTCGGCGCGCAGATGGACGCCGGTATCGGCAGCAGCGACACCGCAGCTGTTGAGAAGGTTTACGCTGCCACCGTTCGCATCAACGGCGGTGCCGGAACGATCTTGAACGGTTATGGCCTCGGCATCTTCAACACGCCAGGAACGGGCACGATGACGAATGGCTACGGCCTGTACATCACTGACATCATTGCGACAAACGACTTTGGGGTGTATCAGGTCGGCGCGAACGACACGAACTATTTCGCGGGTCGTGTCGGAATCGGCACGACAGCGCCGACAGAAGCTCTGAGCGTACAGGGTAATGCGACGGTCAGCGGCAATGTGAACGTTGTTGGCAACGTCACAGGCGCGAAGGTCTTCAATGCGGTCTACCAGGACATCGCGGACTGGGTGCCGGCGACGACCGACCTCGCGCCCGGCACAGTGGTCGTCCTCAATCGTGACCGGACGAACGAAGTCATGGCCTCGCATACCTCCTATGATTCAGGCGTCGCCGGTGTCGTTTCGGCGCAGCCGGGCGTGCTGTTGGGAACCGGAGGCGAAGGGCAGGAGCAGATCGCGACCACCGGCCGCGTCAAGGTCCGCGTTGATGCTCGTACGAGCCCCATTCGTGTCGGCGACCTCCTGGTCACGAGCGACATTCCGGGTACGGCCATGAAGTCGCAGCCGATGGAGTTCAACGGCCGCCAGCTGCACCAGCCCGGCACTCTGATCGGTAAGGCGCTCGAGCCGCTCGAAGGCGGCGTCGGCGAAATTCTCGTGCTGCTGTCGCTGCAGTAAGGGGCCGACGATGAACGGAACGAAACGAATCCGGCTGCTTGCCGTAACGCTGGCAATTGCAATGAGTGCGGCGACCACCGCGCCTCATGCATTCGCCGGAGAAGGCGGCATACGCCGCGCGAAACACAAAGTGGAAGGCGAGTACATCGTCGTCTTCAAGGATCATGTGCGTGACCTTCCCGCAGTGGCTGCCGAACTGGCGAAAACGCACGGCGGCAAGGTCAAGCGTGTATGGCAGCACGCATTGAAAGGCCTGCACATGGTCATTCCCGAGGGACGTGCGCTCGCTTTGAGCAAAGATCCGCGGGTGGCGTTCGTTGAAGAGAACGCGGAGATGTTTCTCTCGTCGACGCAGGACACGATGGTCGATCCCTCCACGGCGAACACCCCCACGTCCGACAATCGCCTGTGGCACCTCGACCGGCTCGACGGACTCACACCGTCAGGCGACTCGGCGTACAACTACTGTAGCGATGGCTCCAACGTGAACATCTACATCGTCGACAGCGGTGTGCATGCGAGCCATGGCGAGTTTGGGAACCGGGTCAAGACCGGGTACAACGCGACGGATGACCCGAATCCGTCCAACCAGCCATGCGGCGCGACGCTGGAGCCGGTGGTCGACACGTCCAATGACGCGGAAGAATTGAACTGGGAATTCGAGCGCGCTCAAGGCGGACACGGAACGTCTGTCGCCTCCATCGCGGCGGGCGCGAAGGTTGGTGTCGCCAAAGGAGCGAACATCATTCCGGTCAAAGTTGCACGATGCGATGGCTACAACGCACGATCATGGCGGCATGACCACCAATACCAGGTGGGTGACCGTATTCAGCGTTCTTACCAATACATCTGCACCACGGCCGGTAAGAGTGGAGCGACTGCTCCGGCGAGCTGGCCCCCGACGTACAACACTCCGCTCACGACCGACGGTGACGACCCCCCGAACGGCATCTACAGCAACCTGGTCTGG
>DASVUA010000843.1:0-6796 GCA_036387295.1 Thermoanaerobaculia bacterium
TCCGCAACGGTTTGAGCACCAGCGTTCCGACGCCTTCGCCCGGCACGAACCCGTCTCCCCCCGCGCCATAGCTGTGGCATTTCCCGTCGATCGATAGTGCGTGGCGCTGACACAGTGAGTGATATTTCGACGGGTGCAGATACAGGTTCACGCCGCCCGCGATGGCGAGCTGACTGTCGCCGCTTCTCAGGCTTTCGCACGCGAGATGAATCGCCACCAGCGAAGACGAACAGGCGGTGTCGACCGGCATGCTCGGGCCGCTGAAGTCGAAGAAATACGAAACACGATTCGCGATCGACCACGGCATCGCACTCGGAGAGACGAAATTGCCGCGGCTCCGTTCTTCCGGCGCCAGCAGGTGGTACGAGTTCGTCGTCACGCCGACGAACACCGCCACGTCGGCGCTCCCCCGCTTCGGAAAGCGCGCTCTCAGGCTGTCGCGCGTATAGCCGGCATCTTCGATGGCCGACCACACCGATTCGAGAAACAGCCGCTCCTGCGGATCGATGATCTTCGCTTCCGCCGTGGGGATCTTGAAGAAATGCGGATCGAACTTGTCGTAATTCTCGAGGAAGCCGCCCCACTTGCCGTAAATCTTCCCCTCTGCAGCCGCGGCAGGATCGGGATGGTAGAACTCCTCATAGTCCCAGCGGTTCGGCGGCACGAGTCCGGTCAGGTCTTTTCCCTGCCGCAGATGGTTCCAGTACTCGTCGAGATTTGCCGATTGCGGATAGTAGCCATGCATTCCGATGATCGCGATCTCGTCGACGGGCTCAGTTGCCTGCGAACGGGCTACATCGACGCGAACCGATTCCTGCCCGATGGCGTGCGCAGGCGGCGCTGCCAGCGGAACGACGGGCTCAATGACGGCACTTGGCGCGCCGAACAGCGCAGTCAATGCTTCGCCCGAGTCCTGTACGAGGAACGTTGCGAGCTCGCGCACGGTCTCGTGCTCGTACAGCAACGTTTTCGGCAATGCGCCGAGGTCGCGCTCGAGGCGCGCATTGATCCGGTTGATCGCCACGGAATCGATGCCGAAGGATTCGAGTGAATCGCTCGAATCGATCCGGTCGACGGCGAGACTGATCTCCTCGCCGATGAGCGTCTTCACATACGCTTCCGTCTTTGCGTAGAGCGCGGCCGCGTCGCCTTTTGCAGCCGCGGCCGGCGCAGCCTTGTGAGAGGCGATGCTCTGCCGTGCGATGTACGAGGCGATGTTCGATGCACCGCCATAGAGCGCCACGCCGCGCGGCGCATCGGACCGGAGAAACTCGTCCCAATACTGCAGGCCGTCCTCTGTCGGCAGAGGCGCGAGCCCGGTCTGGCTTCCCAGGCGCGCGACGTCCTCGGCCGAAATGCTCATGCCGCCCTCTGCCCATAATGGCCAGTCGATCGACAGCGTCCGCCCCGACCTCGCATTTGCGGCCCTCAGGCTCTCGCGCCGCTCCGCGAACGAATCGAGGAACCGGTTCGCAAAGGCGTAATCGCTCTGGCCGATGTTTCCCGTGACGCCGGCGACGGAGGAAAAGAGGACGAAAAAGTCGAGCCGCTCCTCGCGCGTGGCGAGATCGACGTTGATGGCGCCCGTGATTTTCGGCGCGAGCACCGATTCGATCTGCACTCTCTCTTTCTTCAGCACGAACGCATCGCGATTGACGCCTGCCGCGTGGATGACGCCGTCGATCGCGCCGAACCTCGCCTTCGCTTCACGCACGACGCGCTGCATGTCGTCGAGCTTCGCCACGTCGGCTTGCAGCACCAGCAGTTCGGCTCCGCAGGCCTCGAGGCGTTTGAGCGTTTCCGATTGCGCGGCATTCGGCGCAGAGCGCCCGACCAGCACCAGTTTCGCCTGAAACTCTCTGGCCAGATGTTCACTGAAGATGAGCCCCAGGCCGCCCATGCCGCCGGTCACGAGGTAGACGCCGTTTCGCCGCATGAGTGAGGCGGCGGTGCCGGGCGCCGGCACATGCGGCACCAGCTCGCTGATTGCGCGCAGAGGGTGGCCATCGGCGTCGAGGCCGCGATAGCGGATCTCCTGAGCCGCCGTCCAGTCGCGATCGGCCAGCTCGGCGCGGATGAGATCCGCCCGTTGTGCGGCATTGAGAGGCGTTCCCACGGAATCACCGTGCGGCAGATCGATCGTTCTGGCGGTAAAGCGCGGATTCTCGAGAACGAGCGTCTTGAGAAAGCCTCCCATCGCCGCGGCAAGCGGCGCGACCGCATCCGCATCACTGGAGAAGGCCGACACGATCTTCAGTGATTGCTGGCGCTTGCCTCTCGCCAGCGCTTTACAGAGCGAGACGAGGCTGTAGAGGCCATTGTCGAGCTGCTGCGCGACGTCCTGCCGATTCTCGAGCTCGCACGGCTCCGGCACGTGATGCAGCACGACGTCCGGCAGCAGGCCTTTCGCGTCGAGCGCAGCCACCAGCGCGTCGAACTGCTCTTCCTGCTCGGGGTCGATGACGTAGACGTTCGGCTCGACTTCCCCGAATGTCGTTCCGGGCCGTAGCCAGAGGAGCCGATCGCCCGCTTCCCGCTCCTGCATTGCGAGGAACAGCGCATCGGTCGGATCGAGAATCAGAATCGAGCGTGCCGCGGCAGATGCTCCTTGTGCCCCGGCGAGCGGCTTCGCGGTCCACCGCGTCACGTAATGCGTCCGCTGGTGCTTTTCCGCCGCGATCGATTGTGTGCCCGACGCAACGGCCGTCTGCACCGGGAGAGGCGCTGCCAAACGGTTGGAGAGCTTGATCCAGAAGCGCTCTTTTGCGAACGGATACGTCGGCATCGTGACGCGTGCGGGGCGGGTCTGCCGCGCGAGCAGAGTCCAATCGAGCTCGACGCCGAGAATCCAGAGCTTCGCAATCTTTTCCAGCTCATTGCTCGCGAGCAGATGCTGGAGAAACGCCTTGCCCGCCGAGCCGTCGATCAGATGCGCGGCGTCGTATTGCGCCTCCCGCACGTCGCCGTAGAAAACATTTTCGAGATCGGCATGCGCATCGGCGTTCCCGCGCAGCGCCACCCATTGTGCGAGTTTCGTTCTCAGGTCGTCGGTGCTGGTTGCGATGACGACGAGCCGCGCGCTCATCGCGGTCCGGCCGACCTGCGACGTATACGCGAGATCCGCCAGCGTCGCGGCCGGCTGCTCGCCGAGGAATGCCACGACCTTTTCGGCATAGCGAAGCAGCGCGTGCGCATCTCTTGCCGACAGGACAAACGCTTCGGGCTGCAGCGAATCGGCCCCAATGAGCCGCTCGTCTGCCGGCGCATACTCTTCGAGAATCAGGTGCGCGTTCGACCCCCCGGCGCCGAACGAGCTGACGCCGACCCGTCGCGGATGTCCGTCGGGGCGTTTCCAATCCTCCAGCGTCGTCTGGACATAAAACGGCGAGGCGGAGAAATCGATGTTCGGATTGAGCGGCGTGGCGTGAAGCGAAGGCACCAGCTGCTTGTGCCGGATCTGCAGCAGAGCCTTGGTGACGGCTGCAATGCCGGCCGCCGACTCGAGGTGGCCGATGTTCGACTTCACCGAGCCGATCGGGCAGAACTGCTTCTGATCGCCCGAGCCCTCGAATGCTTTGGAGAGGCCGGCGATCTCGATCGGATCGCCGAGCGACGTGCCGGTGCCGTGAGTCTCGACGTAGCTCAGCGTTTTCGGATCGATGCTCGCTTTCTTCAACGCATCGAGCACCAGCTCCGACTGCGCGTTCGGATTCGGCACCGTGTAGCCGTTGGTCTTTCCGCCGTGATTCACTGTGCTCGACTTGATGACGCCGTACACCTGATCGCCGTCCCGCAGCGCGTCTTCCAATGGTTTGAGCAGCACCGCGCCGACGCCTTCGCCCGGCACATACCCGTCGCCGCCTTCGCCGAAACTCCGGCAGCGTCCGTCGCTGGCGATGAACCGCCCCTGCGCGAGGCTGAGGTATTTGTACGGGTGGATCGTCACATTGACGCCGCCGGCGATTGCGGCATCGACCTCTCCTCGCCGGATGTCTTCGCAGGCGAGATGAATGGCGGTCAATGACGAGGAGCACATCGTGTCGAGCGCAATGCTCGGGCCGCGAAGGTCGAAAAAGTACGAAACGCGATTGGCGATCGAGGCATGCGACGACGTCGGCAGCGCGATGTCGCCTGACAGAACCGATTCGGCGCCGTAGAGCTCGTACTGTCCCCACATCACGCCGGCGTAGACGCCGATGCGGCGCCCGGCGAGACTCTCTTTCGTATAGCCGGCGTCTTCGATCGTTTCCCACGCCGTTTCGAGAAACAGCCGCTCCTGCGGATCGATCAGTGCCGCTTCACGCGGAGAGATCCTGAAGAACAGCGGGTCGAATTTATCGACGTGCTCGATGAAGCCGCCCCACTTGCTGTACGTCTTTCCCGCCGTGGCGGGATCGGCATTAAAGTAAAGATCGTGGTCCCAGCGCTCGGCCGGAATCTCGGTGATGCAATCGCGGCCGTTCTGAAGGTTGCGCCAGAACTCCTGAAGATTCGCGGCCTGCGGATAGCGGCCGGCCAGACCGACGATCGCAATGTCTTTCCGCGCTTCTGCTTTGGCGGCGAAACCGCGCTTCCGGGCCCGCCGCGCGGGGACCGGCCGCGCCTTGTCCACCGTTCGTGCCACCGGCAGCGTCACCTTCGCGGCCGGTTTCTCTGCGCCACCGACCGTTTGCTGCACGACCGCCGGATGCGCCTTCACAAAGTACGCGGCCAGTGCGGCGATGGTCTGGTATTCGAAAAACAGCGTCTTGGACAGCGAGCCGAACGTCGTTTCCAGCTGGTTCGTCAGCTTCATTGCCAGAATCGAATCGATCCCGTAATTCTCCAGCGGCGCATGCGGGTCGATCTTGTGACGCGGCACCTTCAATAGCGCGGCGAATTCGCTGCGCAGATAATCCTCGGTTTTTTCGGCGAGGCTCACCGAGCCTTCGGCAGGCTGTTCGACGATGAACGGCCGCTCCGGCGCCGTCTTCACGGCCGGCGCCGATTGCGGCGGAACCGGACGCCCGGCAGCCAGTGCCCGGCGCATCTGCGCGAGATTCCCCTCCACGACGAGAACCTGCCCAGATCCCGCGGCGATACTGTGATGAAACGCGCGAAGGCCGCTTTCGGTCTTCATCGGCCTCATGCCTGTGGTCTGCTGCAACAGTTCCTGGCTGGCCGGATCGATCCCCATGCCGCCTGCTTCCCACAATGGCCAGTTGATGGAGACAGTACGGCCGTGACGGCGCTTCGAGGCGACCTGCCGGTTGCGCCAGGCGGCGAAGTGATCCATGAAGCCGTTCGCCGCCGCGTAATCCGCCTGCCCCAGATTTCCGAGGGCGCCGGCGATGGAGGAAAAGAGCACGAAGAAATCGAGCTCCACGAATTGCGTGGCCTGATCGAGATGAAACGTGCCGCTGACCTTCGGCGCCAGCACCGCCGAAAATTCGGCGGCCGGCTTTCTCAGGATGAAGTGGTCCGCGATCATCCCCGCACAGTGCAGGATTCCGTCGAGTCGGTGATATTCGTACTGGATTCCGGCGATCAGCCGGCTGACCTGGTCTGCGTCCGCGAGATCGACCTGGCGGTAGACCACGCGTCCTGCCGCGGCCAGCTCGTCCAGCAGCGACTGCTTATCAGGCTGCAGTGCGGAGCGGCCGGTCAGAATGACAGTGGCTTTGCGCGTACGTTCGAGAATTTGTCTGGCGAAGAGAACGCCCAATCCGCCGAGCCCGCCGGTGATGAGATAGACGCCCTGCTCTTTGTATGCGAGTGCCGGTTCATCGTCCGCGGCCGGGAGGTCGCGCCAGCGGATGACGTGACGTGCGCCCCCTTCATAACGCACCATTGGATCGTGTCCGAGGAGTTTCTCGCGAAGGAGATACGGCGCCAGTTCAGCGGGAGAAATCGCCGCGTCCACCAGCACCAGCTGCCCCGCAAAGTGCGGATTCTCCAGCGCCGCCGTCTTCAGCAAACCGGAGAGGCCGGCGAATACCGCGCGCTCCTCCGAATCGGGCACCACGATCTGCAGCAGTACTTTGTTTTGCGGTTTCGACTGGAGAATCGTCCGGATCCGTTCGAAACAAGCCAGCGCACCTTCGCTGTAGCGCCCCGCGATCGTGTTCCTCGACTGCGCTTCCACCAACAGAAGTTGTGCACCCGGCAGCGCCGATTGCAGCGCCGTCGCGTCGCCGGACAGCTCGCACACAATGACGTGATGTTCTGAAGGTGCCGTGAATCCGGCGTCTGACGAGGCGGCCAGAACGCTCTCTTCCCACACCGGAGTCGCGATCAACGTTCCGAAGGCTTCTGTTGTTGTTCCGTCGCGAGAGATCGCTGTGCTCAGCAGGCGGGAAGACAGCCCGCGCAACTGGATGCAGACGTTGCCGCGTTCGTCGAAGAGATCGATGTCGACCTTGACGACGCTGTCGCCCGCCTGGCTGCCCGACGAGAAACGAACCCATGCCGTCATCCCGGCGGTGGACGGCGCAAAGACGCGCAGCGAATCGAGCGCGAACGGCAATCGCACGCCGTCTTCGGCCGCATCGTCGAGCAAACCGACGCACGCCTGCAGCGCACTGTCCATGACGCTCGGGTGCAGCACATAGCCGTCCCCAACGTTCGCCGCGACAGGGAGGTGCAGCCGCGCCAATGCCTCCCCGCGGCCGCGCTGAATGGTGCTGATCCCCTGAAACGCGGGGCCATACATCAGCCCCATGCGCGCGCATGCGGCATAAACACTGTCCGCGTCGAGCGAACCGGCGTCCATTCGACCTTCGAGCTCCTGCGGCGTAAGCGACGCAGACATAGTTTG
>DASVUA010000844.1:0-3078 GCA_036387295.1 Thermoanaerobaculia bacterium
GCCGCGGCGGCATTTTCGCCGCGCCGCATGCCGTTCTCAGCACCGATGAAATCGCCGCTCGCAGTTGTCTTTGCTCTTCTTCTCGCCGGTTGTGCGTCGACGGCTGCTGTCGACATGAACGAGCCGCGGCGCATCGTCGGAACCGAAAGCTCCATCCGTATCGACGGCCAGATCGTCGGCGAGGAGATCCAGCCGGGCGCGCAGATCCCGATGTCGTACGAGATCACCAACATGCGCTCGACGCCGATCGCGATCGCGGAGCTCGTGCCGGAGACGAGCTACGACCAGGATACGAACACGTTCACCGTGACCATCGGATCCGAGGTGCCGGGCAACGAGTTGCTGCCGCGCCTGATCGAGATCGCGCCGGGAGAGAAGAGGACCTTCACGACTTCCGCGCGCGTCCAGCCGATCGTGCAGATGGGTGAGGTCGATCCGCTCAAGCCGCTCCCCCCTTCGGGTTTGCGCCTCAAGGTCAACTTCCTCGGCGATACGGCGCCGTTCCGGAAGTTGATCGGCATCAGTGAGCGTGCGGTGGCCGACCGAACGCTGGCCGATGCGCTCTTTCCGCTCTGGCTCGAGCACAACGAGATCGTCTACACGAACTCGGTTCCGATGCGCTGGGCGACGCGCCGCTCGCCGACGCGCTAGGAAAGAAAAGAGACGGCGGCCTTGCGGCCGCCGTCTCGTACGAAAAAAGGCGCGTTAGAAGCTGGCGACCGCTTCGCGCTCGTTGTCATAGACCTCGAACACGGTGATGAGCTGCGTGACGTGCAGCAGCTCGTTCAGCTTTGCCGGCAGGTGAAGGAGCTTGAGCTTGCCGCCGCGGTTCGTGACGGTGGTGTACGACCCGACGAGCTCACCGATGCCCGAGGAGTCGATCGTCGTGACGCCTGAGAGGTCGAGCAGGACGTTGGTCTTCCCGGAGTTGACCGCGGTGCTGATCACTTCGCGCAGTTGCGTGTCGCCTGAGCCGATCGTGATCTTCCCCTGCAGGCTGATGATCTCGACGTTCTCGACAGTCCGGTTGGTGGCTTTCATTTGATTCGTTTCTCCTTCTTCGGAATCAGGCGTTGGTGGTCGCGATGCCGTTGCCCTTGGCCAGGTTTTTCGTCATCACCAGCGACGTGCCGCCGCTGCTGTTGAACTTGTAGTTCACCTGGTCCATGAACGTCTTCATGTAGAAGATGCCGCGGCCGCTGGTTTTCATGAGGTTTTGCGGGTTGAGCGGATCGCTCACTTTCTCGGGATCGAACCCTTGTCCCTCGTCCGAGATCGTGATCTCCAGCTCGAATCCCTGCAGCTCGAAGGTCGCGTTCACCTTCTTGCGAACGTCGAGCTTGTTGCCATGCTTGATCGCGTTTGCCACGGCTTCGCGAACCGCCATCCCGACCCAGTGCGAGCCATCCTCGTCCACCCCTGCGTTTTCACAGAGATGCTCCGCGATGACCTGAACCAGTTCGATGTTTTCGAAGCGGCTGCTGATCGTGATCTCGATACGCTCGGTGTCGCCGCGCTCCATGGGCTGAATTGCGCGGCATTCTACATAAAACGGAGCGATGCGCGAGCAGCTCTGTCGGAATGGTCGATTCACAGGCCTCGTTCCGAGCCGCATGACCGCGCTCCGGGCCTCCCGGTTCCTCCTCTTTCTCCTCGCCGCGTCCTGCGCGCAGACGTCGGCGCTGCGCCCCGGAATGAAGGCCGTGGAAACGATCCGCGGCCGCTCATTCGCGCACGACGTCAAAACCGTCGCCATCGACCGCGCCGATCTGACCCGCCACCTGCGCAAGCAGATGGAGACGCTGACGCCGTACTCTCTCGAAGACTGGGGGATGATGCTGCGCGCGCTTCAGCTCGTCGACTCCGCGAACAAAGATCTCGTGCCGCAGCTCCTCGCCTTGTACGAAGCGCAGGTGCTGGCCTTCTACGACCCGCAGTCGCACACCTACTACTCGATCAACCAATTGCCGAAGCTTCCCGAGGGGGCCGCGCAGCTCGCCGATCCGAAAGTGCTGGAAGAGACGGTGATGGTGCACGAGCTGATGCATGCGCTGCAGGACCAGCATTTCAAGCTCGCCGAGCGCGAGAAGCAGCTCGTGAGCGACACCGACGCGAATCTCGCGTATCACGCGGTGCTGGAGGGTGAAGCGGTGCTCGTGATGCTCGCCCACATGCTCCAGAAGAACAACGTCGACTTCAACGAGGTGATCAAAGACGACGCGATGCTGGGGATGATCGGCAGCGCCGCGCAGGCCGAGCAGATGATCGATCCCTCCACGCCGAAGTACTTTGCCGAGATGCTGAAGTTCCCGTATCTCGAAGGATTGAAGTTCGTCGTTGCGGCCTACCGGCGTGGCGGCTGGAACGAGCTCGATCGCGTGCATGCGAATCCGCCGTCCACCACGCGCGAGATCCTGCATCCCGAGGAGTACTTTGCGAAGACGTTCAAACCGGAACCGTTCGACGCGAAAACGCCCGCCGGCGCCATCTCCGCCGAGCACCTGGGCGAATTTCACTGGCGCTTCATGGTCGGCGCGGAGAATGCGCGCGGCTGGGTGAACGATCGCGCGCTCGTCACCCGCGACGGGAAAGTCGATATCGTGACGAGGTGGGAGTCGGAAGCGCACGCGACGACGTTCGCGGTGGCCTACGGAGAATTTCTCGTCAAGCGCGGCGTCGAGGCGAAGGTCACGCGCGACGGCGTGAACGTGAAGGCGAGTTACACCGCAAAATGAACGTCGACTACGCAACGCTCGAAGACGATCTCGTCACCGGAACCTTTCGCCAGCGCCTCGAGGAAGAGCTCACGCCCGGCTTCCGCCAGATCCACGCGATGGGTGAGCGCCTCCCGCCCGCCTCGCACTATGCCGCGCAGATCGCCGAGATCGTGAATCGCGACGCCGAGCTCGATTCCGACACCAAGTACAACCTCTACCAGGAGATCCTCGCCGCCGTCGAAGCCGCCCGCGCCGCCGTGCTGGGCGACGTGCCCGCTCCAAATTAAAGCGAGCGGCGTACGTTAAGTGGAGCGGCGGGCTCTCAGCCCGCCGACTATTGATGGCTCGGCGGGCTAAGAGC
>DASVUA010000845.1:0-2421 GCA_036387295.1 Thermoanaerobaculia bacterium
CCTCGTCGCGCGTGTGCGGCTGCTGCGGGTCGGTGCCGCGCGGCGCATAAAGCTCGACGGCGAGCGTTCCGTGCTGGAACGCAGTCACGAACCGCTCGCCGTTTTCACCTGGAAGCCGGGCCAGCCAGTCGGCTGGTGTGAGACGGATCGACATTACGGCTTGATGGAGATCTCGGGGTCGTTGGTTTTGCCGTTTGCCGTGATCGAGTACTTGTAGTTCGTGCCGCTGAAATACCCGGTCTTCGCGTTGTACCGAGGGTCGGGGCCACCATTCTGGCTGTAATGGACGTCCTTGTAGCCGTCGATGTCGATCGTGAACTCAAAGCCTGCGGACCAGCGAATTTTCTGATTCCCACGATTCACCACGACGGGATCCTGATCGGGAACAGCAAACCCGTCGCTATTCAAACTCAGACTCACCACTTTTTCGGGTAGATCTGCCATGACTGAGCTCCTCTCCTTTGCTGATCAATTCGCGGGTGTGGACCGGACACCCGAAATGATGGCTTGCAGCCTACCCGCTTTTGCGAGGTTCGCAAACTCCGGATCGCGTTTGATGTCTTCGACGCTTGCGCCCAGACGGATTGCCTGTTCGAGTCGAGCAACGGCTTCATCTTCAAAGCCTGCGGCGCTTGCGATCACGCTTGCCTCATAAACGTTCGACCAACGGCGCGGCTCGATTTCCAGCGCGCGGAGAATCGCCGCGCGTGCCGCCTGCGTCTGGCCGAGCTTCGCAAGAGACACAGCACGAGTGCGGTGTGCCTGACCATCATTGGGATTCACACGAAGAGCTTGATCGCACAATTCGACGGAACGCTTGTACGCCGCTGCGGCCTTGTCGGCGTGGCCGGGATACCAGCGGTACGCGTCCCCTAAATTCCGCCAATACATCGCGTCGTACGGCGATAGTTGCACTGCCTTTTCAGAAGCTGCCGCGGCGTCACCGAACCGGCCGAGGTAGTAATAGAGCAGTCCGAGATTCGCAAACGCCTGCGCGGACGGTTTCCGCTGAATGGATTGCTGCGTGACGTGCACCGCGTCGTCATAACGCCCAAGGAGCTGATACATCCCAGCCAGGTTGTTGTAGCCGTACTCGTTGTCGGGAACGAGCCGAACGACAGTGCTGAATTGCGCAAGAGCGTCGTTGTACCTCGATTGCTGATAGTAAAAAGCGCCCAGCTGGTTATACCCACCCCAATAATTGGGTTGCAGCGTAATCGCCCGCCTGTACGCTTGCTCCGCGTTCTTGGCGTCGCCGGCTGCGGCATATGTATCTGCAATGCCAAGCCACGCGTCGGCGTGGTTTGGCTGCTGCGTCAGAACCCGCATGAACGCGTCGATCGCCTCTGGATAGCGGCCGGTTTGCCGGCGCAGATGACCAAGCGTCACATTGACCTCGAGACTTTGCGGATCGGACTCGAGCGCGCGTGCGGCAGCATTGCTCGCTGCGACTGCCGCCTGCGCGTCGTGCGTGTCCTGGAACTTCAGCAGGTAGGCACGTGCGAGCGCGGCCTGCACGGTCGGGGACGGCCCGAGCTCTTTCAGTATCCGGATTGCGCTGTCGAGTGACTCAGAGTTGTCGTAACGGCGCAAATGACCGAGCGCCTCGAGGTAACGGCGCTGGGAAACGGCGGGATCGAGCGTCAGGCGAGTCCGGCTCGTGCCGAGATCGAGGTTGCGGGCCACGCTGTCGGCAACCTCGTCCTGCACGGCAAAGAGATCCGAGGCGCTGCCGTCGATGAGATCGGCCCAGCGGCGGTCGCTGCTCGGGTCGACCACGGTGTACGTCACGCGAATGCGCTCCCCTTCGCGTTGCATAACGCCGCTGAGGATGAGATTCGCGCCGAGGTTGTGCGCGAGCTGCCGCGGATCGGAGGTCTCGGGATCGGTCGGCCCGGGCCGCATGATCTGCACGCTCGAGTAGCGCGCGAGACGCGCGGTGAGCGTCTCGGTGAAGCCCTCGGCGACGAGCTGCCCGTTGACGTCACCCGCTTTGAAGCCCATGACCGCGAGATATTTTCTCGATGCGGCGGCCGCGGCGCGCTCTCCTTGCGCCGGCGCGCCCCCGCCGGTGCGCTCGCGTGCGACGAAAACGACGCCGCTGATGAATGCCGCCAGCGCGAGCGCGGCACCGATGGCGACCCACGGCTTACGCGGCGCTTCGTATTTCTGGTGATACCCGCTCTCTTCAGCGACCACGCGCTCGCGCAGCAGGCGCAGCTCGCGTGCGAGATCGCGCGTCGAGGCGTACCGCTCGTCGGCAGATTTCGAGAGGAGCCGGCGCACGATGTCTCCGAGGTGGATCGGCACTTTCGCCCCCGCCTTTGCCAGCGGCGCAGGGTCGTGATGCAGGATCGCGGAGAGTGTGTCGATGGCGGTCTCGCCGTTGAACGCCGGCTTGCCGGTGAGCAGTTCGTAGAA
>DASVUA010000846.1:0-5129 GCA_036387295.1 Thermoanaerobaculia bacterium
GGAGCTTCGAAGCTGCAGCGAAACTGCAACACGGCTTCGGAAGGAAATCGCAGCGTCCCATCGAATGACAGATCGATACCGGTGGCGCCGAGCCGCTGCGAAGCCGCCGCCTCGACCGGCTCTTCGCCGAGAACATAGCGCGCCAGGCTGACGCAATAGCAGCCGACGTCCCACAACGCGCCGCCGCCGAGGATTGGATCGAAACGAACGTCACCCTCGCGGGTGAAGAGGAACGTGTAGGCGCTGTTGACCACCCGCGGCGTGCCGATCGCGCCGTCGCGGACGAGCGCACGGAGCTTCGCGGTGAGCGGATGGGCGCGGTAGGCGAACGCCTCCGACACCACCACCCCCGCCGCCGATGCGGCGGCAGCAATGCGATCGACATCCGCCGCCTCGAGCGCGAGCGGCTTCTCGCACAGCACATGCTCCCCGCCTCGACCGCACGCAACGTCCACTCGACATGCAACGCATTCGGCAAAGGGATGTAGACGACGTCAATCTCAGGATCAGCGAGCAGCGCCTCGTACGACCCCGTCCATCGCTCGACCTCCCACCGCACCGCGCATGCGCGCGCGCTCTCTACGGACCGGCTGGCCACCGCCACCACCTGCTGCCCGGCGGCGCGGATGAGGGGGACGAAGGAATCGCCGAAACGCGCGGTGCCGAGGACTCCCCATTGCAACATGGGCGGAGTTTAGCGTGGGGGTCGCGACTCGCGATTCCACTACGTATCCTCGATTGTGGCGCTCCCGCCGGACGGGTACGCGGCAGGGACGTCTTACGCAACCGCGGTGCGAGTCGTGGCGAAAAGGAGCGTGACTCGGGCCGGTGCCGTCCCTCCGCCAGGCGCCCCTGTCATCCTGAGCCGCGAAGACGGCGAAGGATCCCCTCCCGACAGCACCTGTGTCGTGCACCGCAGGGGGTCCTTCGCTGTCTTCGCAGCTCAGGATGACAGCGGTGGAGAGCGCCGCCCTTCTAATCCCTCGCCCACCCGCCGTAGTACCGTTCCTGTGGAGCGGCGGGCTTCAGCCCGCCGACGATTGTCTGCTCGGCGGGCTAAAGCCCGCCGCTCCACCCGACCTCTAGCGGGTCCCGCCGAGATACTCCGACGCGGCGCCGCTCGCGCGTTGATCCGGCGTATTACGATGAACGAGATGAGCGGTCCCGTCGTCTATCGCGACATACACGCGCAGGCGCGCTGGTTCGTGACGACAGACGACCGGCTGCTGAGAAAGGCGCGGGAGCACCGCGAACAGATGCAGATCGACGTATTACGACCGGATGAACTGCCGGTCTATCCGAAGGTGGAGGATCAATGAGCAAGTCGGCGTCGATGTCAGCGTATGAAATCCGGCTGGAGGGTTGGAAAGCGCTCACCGAGCGCCTCGGCCCCGCCGGAGCAATGCGATTCATGATGCAGTACGACCCGGGCCACGGCGACTACACCAAGGAGCGACAGGAGATCTTCGCCGATCTCGACGTCGAGGACCTGCTCGCGTCGGTAAGGTGGCAGGAATCAAGCTCTACGAGCGACGAGTAGCCGTCGCAGATAGCCTTCTTCTGAACGCATCTGCCGACACGGCCAGCGGCATTTACGCGTCGTTGCGCGAGGCGCTAACAAAAAAAGAGAGCGAAGTGGTCCGACCGGCTCGCCACCGCCACCACCCGCTCCCTGCCGCGCGGATGAGCACGAAACGAATCACCGAATCGAGCGGTCCCGAGGACTCCTAGCAACATGAGCGAAGTGCAACGCGCGGTTCACGACTCGCTCCTGCGACATCGGAAAGTGATGACGAAACGCAACTCGTCGCGCTATGTTCCCGCCGATGAACGTTGCACCTGATGTACCCGTGTCCCGGCTCGGCCGCTCCTGACGCATGAACAGATTGCCTGCACCACTGAAGGTCGACATGAACGAGCTCGAATTCGCATTCGAGTCGGAGAACGTCTTCACAAGTTATCTCGATCGTCAGACCGGAGCCGTCCTCGCAGTGCCGGGGATCGACTTTGTGGGCGACGAGGACGAGGAGATGGAAGCCGCGATCGAGCTGGTCGAGTCCGATCCCGCTCGCTTCCTGCGCCTCGAATCCGGCACTGACCTCCGTCCGTCGATAGACGACGCCCGCACGTTCGCGACGGAGGTCGACGACGAGCCGTTCCGCCGGAGGCTGCTCGCCGCGCTCGCGCAGCCGCGCGGCGCGTTCCGCCGCTTCCTTGATGTCCTGCACGAGGAGTCTGGTGAGATCGAGCGCTGGCACCACGTGCGGCGGCAGCGCCTCCACGCCCGGATCGCTGCCTGGCTCGCCGCGCAGAACGTGCCGGTCACGTACGAGCCACTGCCGCCATGGCAACCGCGCGACGACGTGCGCCGCCACCTCCTCGCCGGAGGAGCGAAGTTCGTCCAGCGCGTCCGGCAAATCGACGGCGTGAAGCGCATCGCGCTGATCGGCTCGATGACGACCGCCAAACGCGCACCGAACGACATCGACTTTCTCGTCACCGTAACCAGCGAGGCAAGCGTCCTCGCCGTCGCCGCCGCCGCGCGCAAGCTCCAGGGCCACACCCAGCAGCGCAACCGCGGCGCCGACATCTTTCTCGCCGACCCAACCCACCACTACCTCGGCCGCACCTGCCACTGGCGCGACTGCGGCCCCGGCATCCGCAGCAGTTGCAGAGCCCAACACTGCGGCAACCACCTCAACGACGACCTCGACGTGCTCCGCCTCCCGCACGAGCTCATCGCAAACCCGCCGCTGGTGATCTGGCCGCAAGCCGCGGTGCACGGCGAGCTGCCGCACGACGTGCTGGAGGCGTTCGGGTTGGGTTGAGGGATTCGGAGTGGGTTGCAGAAATGCCTACCGGTGCGGGCTACTGCTCACAGTCTTCTGAGCGCCTCTGAAGATCGGCCCACTCGTCAGGTCACACCCAGCAGAAAAGCTCAGGCGTCCTTCGGCAGTTCGAGGTAAGAGGATGCGCGCTGTAGCGAACGCGCTCCGACGCCACCACCCCCGCGCCAGAGGTGTTCCGCGGCGGAGCTCCTTTAGAGGATTGACACCGCGCGAAACCTCACGCGGATTCAGAGATCATCGTCCTGCGGATGCGCTCCGGATACAGCGGATCAAAGTCAGCGTCCGTCGTCACGAGATGCGCGCCTGTCGCCGCGGCGGTGGCGGCGATCCATAGATCGTTGTGTCCGATCGTCCGGCCGATCGATTTCGTCCACGAGTGGAATTCCGCGAACCGGTCGAGCACGGGACGGGAGTCGATCGGCACCACCACCAGCTCCCGCAGCAACGTCTCCAGCGCTGTCACCTTCTGCGGTCCCCACTTGAATTGCCGGGCGAGCGACAGGCACTCTCCGACGGTAACGATGGAGATCAGCGGACGATCGGGACGTTGGCGAATCTGAAACGTGGCGTCCACCCGCCGCCCGACCTCGTTGTCGCGGATCAGGTGAATGACGATGTTCGTGTCCAGAAGGAGGAGCTCACTCCTCCCGCTCACGACAACTCCTTCAGCGCGGCGGCCAGTTCCTCCTCCGACTCGTCGCCAGGCCAACGGCCGATGATCGCGTTCACGCCGGAACGGAGCCCCTGCGGCTGCCGCAGACTCGGGGCGTCGGCGACGCGGAAGAGCGGCGCAGGAACGCGCGCCCATACCGCCGCTTCAGCGCCGGCCGCTTCGATCGAATCGGCTTCGATTCGCAGAAGCGAACCGGAAGGACGGAAGAACGCCGTGCCCGCGACCGTCACGCGCTGGCCGAACAGGCCAGCGAGCTGCTCTGCCGCGAATCCATCGGCAATGCCTTTCACCGCTTTGCCGTCGTCCACCAGGAGCGTGAACATCCGGTCGCTATGGCGGATCGTGTCGAGCGTGCCGGCCACGCGTGTCCGTTGCGGCTCCGGGGTCGTGCGGATCAGGCGATCGACGGCGGCCACCGAATCGCAATCGACGACCACCCGCTCCGCGCCGGCCTTTCCGTTCGTCAGCTCGATCGACGAGAACCCGGCCGACAACACGCGATCGAAGCGGCGGAAGACGGAGAGCAGGGGCTGATCGAAAAAGTCGGAGTCGGACCGGCCATCGACCGCGGCGCGAAGCGTCTGCTCCATCACCCCGAACGCGGAATCGGACGAGTCGATCGGCTCGAACAACGCCTGCTGCGCGAATAGCGCCGGTGCCGCTTCGATGAGAGTCGGCGCCTCGATGACGAGGAGCGTGCTGCCGGCCTCGATGCCGACAATCTCGAAGTCGGCCGCGCCGCCGAGCCACGCGGGCAGGCTGCCGCGCGCGGTACTGCGGCCTTCGACGCGCAGCCGAAGCGCGCCGCGCGTGGCGTCGAGCAGGACCGCAGTCAAATCGCCGAGGACGCTGCCCATGATGCGCGCGCCTCGGGCGCGCTCGCCGGTGAGCCGGATCGTGTGCCGTTTCGTGGCGGACTTCCCTCCTCCGCGAGTTTACCTCGGCGGCGCGCGCGCGAGGCCGAGGATCAACCCGATACTCAATCAAGGGAAGAAAGTCCGCACCCGACAACATCGGTTCTAATCACTTTGTTGGGCGGCTACGGAAGGCAGAGGCTTTGACCCCAGCCGAGCGCGCTGCGGTCAGCGGCATTTCGAGTATCGTTCCGCAAGGCGCGAACAAAGGACGTCGGCCGTGGCGCGTAGCGGCGCCGCATCGCCTTGAATGTTCCCCGCCACGAGGCAAAGCCGAGCGCCAAAATCCGGGTGCTTCGACTTATCAGGCGGTGGAACTGCACCCCGGACTGGCGGCGTTCAGTTGCGATCGAAGGCGGTCGTTTTGGCAAGCTTCTGCTCAGCACCGATGAGCCTAGGGCTTCCGGTGAGGTGTCGGCCATGCGGAAGTCGACCTCGCTCAGCGCGCTTCCGATCTCCTTTTCGGTGTGCAGACATCGGTGTCGCAACGGATTGACCAGGTCGAGCGGCTCGGCCACCCGTAGTCAGCGCTGCTGCGCAGCCCACAACGGGAGGAGTTCCCAGCCAGAAGGGAAGTCCATCCGCGCGACATCTATCGAGCGATCCGTCATGAGCGAAATGAGCCGCGCGCGCCACTCATGAGCAGGAGAAATGAGGTCGAGCAGATACATCAGGATCGTAAGCGTGTTGTAT
>DASVUA010000847.1:0-5032 GCA_036387295.1 Thermoanaerobaculia bacterium
CAGCTCGCGCTGCGGCAGTCACAGAGGCGACTAACGTCGCCGCACTCCACATCAACGACGACTAGTTTGGAGTGCGGCGGCAAAGCCGCCGCTTTTCCTCCGCATCGCTGCGTGGTGTCACAAAGCGGCGGCTCTGCCGCCGCACTCCAAACTGATTCCCACATCTCGCGATTAAGGACACTCATGTGGAGTGCGGCGGCGGCAGTCGCCGCTCTCACTCGCGCGAGCCGCAGCTCGCGCTGCGGCGGTGAGAACGGCGGCGACGTTGCCGCTTTCACGAACCGACCGAAGTCACCACTCCGCCAAAACAACAAAGGCCCGGCGTTGCCGCCGGGCCTTTGTGGGACTGCGTGAAAACTCGTGGGTTAGAAGTAGAAGCGGGCCGCGAGCTGGATGCGGCGCGGGGCGTAGAACGAGCGGTATTCGCCGAAGCTGCCGGAGTGTTCCGCGGGCTGCGGGTTGTAGCCGGTCTGGCGGTCGAAGATGTTGAACACTTCTGCCGCGATCTGCAGGTTGCGTCCGAAGATGCCGAAGTTCTGCGTGTAGCTCAGATCGACCTGATGGTGAGCAGGTGTGCGGCGGCGGCCCGCCGGCTCGGCATAACGCGACGATTCGTTCGTGCTCGACGTGAGGCTCACGTACGGCGTGTAGCTCCACATCTCCCACGGATGGCCCGACTGATACAGGCCGTACGCACCGAACGTCGCGTTCCACGGAAGCTGGTACGTGCCATAGATCTTGAAGAGGTGCGGGCGGTCGCCGCGGAGGCGGCCATAGCGGAAGTTCCAGAGCTGGCGGCCGGCCGCGTCACCGATGAACGACGAGCCGATGAACGTGTTCTGGTCGTTGACCGAGGTCGTGTTGTCCTGGTCGAAGTTGCCGTAGTAGTGGCTGAACGTGTACGAACCGCGGACGCTGGTGTTGCCCGCGCGCCAATCGGATTCCACGGTCGCTTCGAAATACTTCGTGAAGGCGCCGTCGAGCTCCGCGATGACGTACGACGACCCGCTGCCGATCTGGGCGAGCTTCGCGGTGAGATCCGCAATGTACAGCTCGCGCGGAACGCCGGCGGGCGGGTTGAACGCGAGACGCGCGTTGTTGTTCGTGTCTTCCCAGAAGTGATTCGTGTAGCGGTAGCGACCATACGCACGCGCGGAGAAGCCGCCCGTGATCTGCTGCGACGTTCCGATCAGGTATTCGTTGACCGTACGCGGGCTCATCCCTTCCTGAAAGAGCTTGCCCGACGAGCCGGCGATCGGATCGACGCCGATCAGAACGCCGTTGGCGTCGAAGTAGGCGTTGATGTTGGTCGCGAGGTTCCGCGCCCACGACGCCGCGCGCGGCAGCGAGCTCGCGGACGGGTTGTAGCGCGCGTAGCTGGCGTAGACGTTGTCCGAACCGTTGTACGCGTATGTCACGCCGAGGCGCGGCTGAATCTGATCGCCGAACGCGACCTGGTACATCTTGTAGCGGTTGCCCGGCGCCGCTTCATAGCCGGAGATCGTGTCGGCTTCGCGCAGGCCCTGACCGAAGAACGTGTCCTGGCTGATCACCGCGCCGAGGTTGAACGCCCAGTTGTTGTAGCGGATCGTGTCGTTGATCTCGACGTTGAGCGTCTCGACTTCCGACTCGATCACCGGAACGCTTCCGAGCGACTGCTGCTGGAACATCGCCTGGTAGTAGATCTTCTGGCCGGCGCACGACGCCACGCGTGTTGGGCAGGTCGGAACACCGCCCGGAGCGGTGATCAGACCCCAGCCGTTCGAGCGGCGAATCAGTTCCTCGGAATCGACGGTGCGCTGCGCGCCGAAATGGAGGTCCTGGGCGACGGTGGTGCCGACTGTCACGTCGTAGTTGAGCTGTGCTTCCTGACGGAAAAAGTCGTTCCGGTCGAACTGATAATAGCTGCCCACCGCGCCGCCGCCGGCACGCTGCCCCGTCACCGGATCGATGTATCCGTACTTGTTGATGATCGGCTGGGCAAACTCTTGAAAGGCGGCTGTACTGTCTTTGACGATCGCCGGGACGCTGAAATATCCGAGGTTCTGCAGATTCCCGATGTCGATCTGCGTGCCTAGCGTTGTCGAGATCGCGACGTTATCCAGCGGGTTATCGGGGCGGCCGGTCGTCTTGCTCGCAAAGTCCGTCCAGCGGACCGTGGCGAAGCTGTTGTTGTTGATGATCCAGGAGCCTTCGAAGATGCCGATCTCGAGACCGACTTCGTTACCGGCGCCGGCAGTGCCGGCTTCGCGCGGACCGATGCTCGCGGCGCGTTCCGTACGATCCGAGTTGCGGTAGCTGCCGTTGAACAGCAGGTTGGCGGTCGGCGTGTAGGTCAGCTTGCCGAAATACTCGTTGCGCTGATCCTCGTAGTTCGGCGTCGGACCGTAGAAGTTGGAGCTCGCCTCGTCCGAAATGTTCGGGCGGTAATACGAACCGTAGAAGAAGAGGCGCTCGCGGAACACCGGGCCGCCGACGTTGAGCGTGGCCCAGGTGCGATCGCGCTCGTACGTCGACGCGGTGCCCGACTTCACTTCGGACGTCAGTGCGTCGTTCTGAATCTGGTACGAGAGCATGCCGTTGAATTCCGACGTACCCGACTTGCTGACGGAGTCGAAGAGGAAGCCGCCCGCGCGATTGAAGTCCATCGCCTTGGCGCCGCCCTTCAGGATCGAGATCTGCTCGACGTCGTGTCCGGCCACGTCCGAAGGAAGCGTGCCGAAGAGCGGAAGCGTGACGTTGACGCCGTCGAACTGATAGACGTTGTCCTGGCCGCTGCCGCCGGAGCTCGGTCCGCGCACGATCTCTTCCGAGTACGTCACCGCGGGGGCGAACTTGAGCAGGTCGCGGTAGTTCTGGCCGACCGGCAGGTTCTCGATCATTTCGTCCGAGACCGTGCTTTCCAGCTCGGTGCTGTTGGCGTCGACGAGCGTCGCATCGGCCGTGACGGTGATGCTCTCCGCCACCCCCGCTACGCCGATCGTGACGTTGGTGCTTGCGTCCTGACCGAGGGCCACGTCGACATTGCGCGTGACCGTCTCGAGTCCGGCCAGTGAATAGGTGACGGTGTAGCGGCCAACCGGGAGCAACGGCAGACGATACTCGCCGGTTTCCGAGGTGACGGTGGTGCGGGGCTGCGGAAGAACGGTGGAACGCGCCTCGACGGTCACTCCGGGCAGGAAGGAGCCGTCAGTCGTGGCCACCCTTCCGCTGATGGAGCCCGTCTGCTGCGCGAATGCAATTGGAGCTGCAATTAAGCAAAGCGAAAGCAAGAGCAGAATGCGTGATACCCGTGTACCTGGCATGAAGCCTCCTCGACTTTGTGGGGACAACGAACTGGGCGCACATGGTAATGAAGGTTCCCGGGTTTGCGAATCCTTTTCGCCACACTTCCGTCACGACCCGACGCCTTTATTTCTGGGACAGGCGCTTCAGGCGCTCAGGCGCGGAGGCGCCTGGGTGACGCGCTGGTGCAGCCGCGCCCTCGGTCAGGGCAGACGCTGCGGCATCGCGATGCAGCACCCAGGCGCCGAAGCGCCTCTGCGCCTACGCGCCTCGCTCATCCCAACGGCCACTCCAACTCGCCGAGGAACCGCTCGTCCTCGCGCCAGTTGGGGTGCGCCGAAACGTGGAGGTCGAGAAACACCTTCACTCCGAGGATCGACTCGAGCTCCTGGCGCGCCTCGGTGCCGATGCGCTTGATCATCGAGCCTTGCTTGCCGACGATGATCCCCTTCTGCGAGGCGCGCTCGACATAGATCGTGGCCCAGATGCTGATCATCCCGCTCGCCTCGTCTTCTTCGAAGCGATCGACGTTCACCGCCGTCGTGTACGGCAGTTCCTCCGAGGTGTGCACCAGCACTTTTTCACGCACCAGCTCCGCGGCGAAAAACCGCTCCGGCTGGGTCGTGAAGTCTTCGGTGGGATAGCGCGCCGCACCTTCTTCCACGTTCTTGAAGAGCAGCGTCTTGAGCTCCTCGATGCCGTCGCCGGTCGACGCGGAGATCGGCACGAGCTCGTCGAACACGCCGAAGCCGTTGTACTGCTCGATCAGCGGCAGCAGCTTGTTCTTTTTGAGGAGATCGATCTTGTTCAGCAGCACGAAGATCTTCGCCTCGGGATTCATTTCTTTCTCGGCGCGCAGCATGTCGAGCACGTACTGATCGCCTTTGCCGAACTGCTCGCTCGCATCGACGATGAGGATCACGACGTCGGCTTCACTGAGCGACGACCGCACGTGGTCCATCATTCGGACATTCAGCTTGTGCAGCGGCTTGTGCACGCCCGGTGTGTCGAGAAACGCGAGCTGGCCGCGCTCGTCGTTGAGGATGCCGACGATGCGATTGCGGGTCGTCTGCGGCTTGTTCGAGACGATCGAGACCTTCTGCCCGAGGATGCGGTTGAGGAGCGTCGACTTGCCCGCATTCGGCCGGCCGACGATGGCGATCACGCCGAAACGCGTACTCATTCGTCCTCTCCTTCCTCGGACGGCGGATTCGGATCCTTCTTGACCTTCACGCGATAAATGCGCCGGCGGTCGACACGATCCACTTCGAACGCCCAGCCGTTTTTCGTCACGACGGTCCCCACCGCCGGAACACGTCCGAGCGTGGTGAAGATCATGCCCGCCACCGTCTCGTAGTCTTCGCCGCTGAGGTCCGCATCGAGCCGTTCTTCGAGCGTCTCGACGCGCAGCAGACCGCTCACCATCCAGGTGCCGTCGCCCGCGTCCACGAGCGTCGCTTCTTCATCCTCGTGCTCGTCCGCGATCTCGCCGACGATCTCTTCGATGATGTCTTCGGTGGTGATGATGCCGGCCGTGCCGCCGTATTCGTCGACCACCACCGCGATCTGCAGATGCTCGGTCTGGAACTCGCGCAGCAGCTCGGAAACCTTCTTCGTTTCCGAGACAAAGTACGGCGGCCGCGCCATCTCGCCGACGGTGCGATTCTCTTTCTTGAGGATCGACTCGAAGAGATCCTTGATGTGCACGATGCCGGTGATCTGGTCGATGCTCTGTTCGTAGATGGGG
>DASVUA010000848.1:0-3042 GCA_036387295.1 Thermoanaerobaculia bacterium
GCGGGCGTGGGCGATGGCGGAATCGGTGATCTTTTCGCCGCCCAGCATGCGGGCGATCTCGCTCACCCGTTCCTCGGCTGAATCGAGTCTGCGGATGCGCGCGCGGGTGTGGCTTGCGGCGTCTTCCTTCCAGACATAGAAATGCGTCGTTCCGAACGAGGCGATCTGGGGGAGGTGCGTCACGCAGATCACCTGATTTCTCGCCGCGAGCTGTTGCAGTTTGCGGCCGACCACTTCCGCCACGCGGCCGCCGATGCCGGCGTCGATCTCGTCGAACACGAGCGTCGCGGCTGCCGCACGCGTCGAGCTCCGGAAAAGCGCTGCCGCGATCGCGAGCTGGATGCGTGAGAGCTCGCCGCCGGACGCGATGCGCTGCATCGCTTTCGGCTCTTCGCCGCGGTTCGGCGCGATGAGGATCTCGATCTTGTCCAGACCATCGGGCGACGGTGCGGTCTCGGAGATCGCGATCTTCACCGTCGTCCGTTCCATGGCCAGATCGTTCAACTCGCTCTGAATGGCCTGCTCGAAGGCGCGCGCCGCTTTTCTGCGGGCGGTCGACAGCTTGTCGGCCGCTTTGCGAAATGCCGCGAGGCGCGTCGCTTCGGCCTGCTGCAGTTTCTCGACGCTCGCCTCGTAATTGGTGAGGCGGTCGTATTCATCCTGCGCGCGGCCGAGGTGCTCGAGGACGGCTTCGATCGAGCCGCCGTACTTTTTCTTCAGACGCTCGATGGTGACGAGGCGATCCTCGATCTGCTCGAGGCGCCCCGGATCGTGGCGCACGTTTTCCGACAGATTGCCGAGCGTGCGCCCGAGGTCCTGGAGGCGATAGAGCACGTCCTGCATCTCGGAGGACAGCTGCTCGACCTCCTCGATGTGCTTCGTGAGCGGCTGCAGCACGTGAAGCGCGCGGCCGAGTTGTGCGAGCGCCGACGATTCATCTTCATCGACGAGCTGGAACGCCGCCGACGTCGCTTCGATCATTTCGCGTGCGTGACTGAGGATCGCTTTTTCGCCGCGCAGCGTTTCTTCCTCGGACGGGTCGAGCCGGGCCGCCGAAATCTCGCCGACCTGGTACTGCAGCAGATCGAGCTGCAGCGTCCGATCGCGTTGCGCTTCGGTCATCTCCTGCAGTCGATCGGCGGCCTCTCTCCACTCCGTGTAGGCCGCGCGCGTCGTCTGCGTCAGCGCGTCGTGGCCGCCATATTCGTCCACCAGCTCGCGGTAACCCTGGCCGGCCACACGCTGATGCGACTCGTGCTGACCGTGGATCTCGAGGACGGCGTCCATCGCGCCGCCGAGCTCGCGCACGGTCACCGGCGAGCCATTGATCAGCACGCGTGCGCGTCCTCCCGCCGCCACCTCGCGGCGGACGATCAGCTCGAGCGTCTCTTCGGCAGGATCGGTATCGATCCCCAGCGCGTCGAGCTGCGCACGAACGGAGCCGGGAAGATGAAACACCGCCTCGGCGGTCATGCGGTCGCTGCCGCTGCGGATCATGTCGCTCGAGCCGCGCGCGCCGCGCAGCAGCTCGAGCGAATCGATCAGCAGCGACTTGCCGGCGCCTGTTTCGCCCGTCAGCACGTTGAGGCCGGCGCCCGGCTCGATGGCGAGCTCTTCGACGATGGCCAGGTTGCGCACTTTGAGGTACGTAATCACGCAGAAAAAGTGTACCTCGGCAACGGCATCGGCGATGCGGGCACAACCCTCGCTACGTGTCGGCCTCATGAGAAGGCAAATTCTGGCAGTTGCGGCGCTTCTCGTCGTCGCATTCGGTTGCTCGAAGCAGGAAGCAAAACAGGCTCAGGAAAAAGCAGCAGACGCCGCGACGAACGTCGCCGAAAAGGTCGAAGACGCGATCGACGTCGCCGTTCCGGTCGGCGAGAAAGACGACCCCGCGGCGCGCGAGCGGGAGCGGTTCAACGAAGACTGGCGCCAGCTCGAGTCGCTCCGCGCCGCACAGGCGCAGCAGCAACAGCAGCAACAACAACAGGCGCAGCAGCAACAGCAGGTGAACGTGCAGTTCGTCCCGAACGGGAAGGAGTCGTTCAAAGGGATGGATCCGAACGCGATCCTCAACGCGCCGGTGGTCGTGCCGCTGAAAGGCGACGTGGCCGGTCCTTCCGTCCTCAAAACGCAGGTGTATCTCGATCGCCTGAACTTCTCGGTCGGTGCGCTCGACGGCCGCTGGGGACGCAATTCATCCATTGCGCTTTTCTGGTTCCAGCGCTCGCGCGGGATCAACGCGGCGGAACCTGGCGCGCTCGACGAGGCGACGTTCCGTGCGCTCGCGTCGCAGGCGCAGTCCGCCCCCGCGCTCATCCAGCGCACGCTGACGGAAGACGACGTGAAGGGCCCGTTCGAGAAAATCCCGGACGAGGTTTACGACCAGGCGAAGCTCGATTGCCTCTGCTATGAGACGGTGAAAGAGAAGCTGGCCGAGCGCTTTCACACGACGCAGGAGTTTCTCGACCAGCTCAACCCCAACGTGAACATGGCCTCGCTCAAAGCGGGCGATCAGGTCTGGGTGCCGAACGTTCGCGAGCCGCTGACGCAGGACCGCCCCGACATCGCGCGGGTGCAGGTCTCGATCAAGGGCAATACCTTCAACGCGTTCGACGCGCAGGGGAACCTCGTGTTCCACTCGCCGACCACGCTCGGCAACAAGTACGACCCGTCGCCGCGCGAGACGGTCGAGGTGAAAAAGATCACCTTCGATCCGCACTTTCACTATCAGCCGAAGCTGTTCCACGAAGTGCCGGACAGCGAGCCGGAAGCGAATCTGAATCCCGGACCCAACTCGCCTGTCGGCGTGGTCTGGGTCGCGCTGACGAAACCGCATTTCGGCATCCACGGAACCTCGAATCCCGATTCGATCGGCTACGCCTCATCGCACGGCTGCGTGCGTCTCACGAACTGGGACGCAAACGACGTCGCGCGCCGCCTCAAACCAGGCGTAAAAATCGAATTCGTCGACACCCGAGTCGCAGAAACGGCCAGCAACCAGTAGGCCCGATGTCTGGTGGAGCGGCGGGCTTTAGCCCG
>DASVUA010000849.1:0-3533 GCA_036387295.1 Thermoanaerobaculia bacterium
AAGCGGGGCAGCAGGATGTTCGTGACGGTGGTGAAGCTACTGAGCACGCCGCAGATCCCGAGACCGAAGAGTGCACGACGGATGTCGATTCGATTCATGCGCGCGAACGTACATGACCCGCACGCCTTTCGAGCGACGCCGCAACCTCTTGTTGCAACTTATGACAGCGTCTTGACGAGCTTTTTCGGCGCGATCGCGCGGTAGCTTTCGGCGATCCAGGCTTTCAGCAGATCGAGCGGAACGGCGCTCGCTTTGTCGAAACGGGCCGAAACCCAGCCGCTCTTGCCGAGGCCGTAGCCGGTCGGCTCGGCGAACGGGAGGTCGAGTGCGACGTCGCGCGAATTCGGGAGCTTGAGCGAAAGGCTCAGCTCCTTTGTGTTCTTCTCGCCGCCGAGGAAAAGGAACGACTTGCCTTTGACCTTGATCGCGCGGTGGCCCCACGGGTGATCTTCCGTCGCCTCGGGGAACGTCATCGCGTAATCGCGCAACTCGAGCTCGAGCGACTCCAGCGTCTTTTTCGGCATGACGCCTATTATGCCGCAGGCGGAGCGGGGCTCGGCCTCATGTCGCTCGCGCGGGCTGCTTCCGTGAACGCTGCGACCCGTTCCGGCGAAAGCTTCAGCGGACGCCCGAACAGCTTCTTCCAGGCGCCGAGAATCCCCACTTTCCAGAGGACATAGCCGCTGTAGCCGGTGATCACCGAGAACTCACCGAAACGGAGGTGCCGTAATCCCTGCTTGATCAGCCACGGCATGCGCACCAGCTGCAGAAGGATCGGATACGACGACTGCGGCTCCGAAAACGCGCGCACGTGCGGCAGCAGTTTGTCGAACCACGAGCGCGGGATTCGATAGACCAGCAGAATGTAGAGAATCACGTTCGCGAACGTCGGCCGCAACGACGTGTAGTTCGCATTGATCCGCTCCAGATCGATGCCGTTCTCTTTCATCTGCTTCTCGAGCACAGTGTTCGGGATGACGCGCAGCGAAAAGATGTTCAGCGTGAACGGGCGGGCCAGTCGCCACACCAGTTCGAGCGTGTCGATCACGTCCTGCCGGGTCTCGACCGGATTGTCGACGATGATGTCGTACGCCGGATTGATGTGATGCCGTGAAAACTTCGCCAGGTCGGTGGCCGCACGCTCCACGCGCGCGATCGGCGTCGGGCGGCGGTAGAAATCGAGAATGCGCTGGCTGCCGCTCTGAATCCCCATCCGCACGCGGTTCATGCCGGCCCAGGTCAGCACTTCCAGCTTGTCCTGCTGCACATAGCTCGGAATGACGCCGTACACACAGAACGGCAAACCGATCTCGCGCCGCCACAACGTGGCGAATTCGGTCAGCTCGCTCAATGGAATGGCCATGAAACTGTCGTCGTGGAACAGCACCGTGTTGAGGTGCGGATGAATTTCTTTTGCGCGCTTCACTTCGCCGACGATGTACGCCGCCGACGTATGGCGGATCCGCTTGTATTTCGGATCGTTCGCAATGAATACGGTATTGCCGCAGAACGTGCAGTGCAGCGGGCAGCCGATCGACCAGATGGCCTGATAGGCGAGGCCGTTGTTCTGTAGATAATCCGATAATACGACCGGCCGAAAGCCTTTGTCGGGCTGGTAGATCCACTCTTCGCCCGCGTATTTTTGATACGGCAGCTGTTCGAGCTCGGACGCGCTCATCAGCGGCCGGAATGAATTCCGCCGGATCTCGCCGTCCCTCGTTTTGAACCAGAAATTATTGACCTTGGTGTAATCCTGGCCTGAGCGATAGAGGTTCAGCCACTCTTCGAAGGCCAGTTCGCCTTCACCGGTGCAGATCGCATCGACGTCCGCGAGGATCGCGTCTTCCGAATAGATGATCGGATGGATGCCGCCCCACATGACGAACGAGCGCGGCGACAGCTCGCGCACCCGTGCGATCACGCGCTTGGCGATGTCGGCGTAGCCGGTCATGCAGGAGAACGCGATCACGTCCGCGCCGGCGATGCCCTGCGCGATCTGGTCGATCTGCTCGGGACCGAACTGCACCGCGTTCCCCATCTTGCGCGAGAACGATTTCCAGAACGAGCGGTAGCTGTTCGTTCCCACGTAAAACAGGCGCGTGTCGGGAACCAGATGTTCCACGTACGCAGCCATCTTCCGGAATCCCGTCGCGGTGATCCCGTCCTCGAGCGAAACCATGTGGATCTTCATTCGGCGGGTGAGAACAAGGACCGAGAGGGTACATTCCGCGGGCGCCGCGAGGCGAGCGCGAGCGATTGCCCCCCGTGCGCGGCGCCGTCACGCCTGCAAACTGCTGCCGCCTCGCGAGTATCATCCGCCCCGCATGCGGAAGCGCGTCTACATCGTCTACACGGGCGGCACGATCGGCATGAAGCGGACGCGGAGCGGGTACGTTCCCGCCTCCGGTTACCTGCAGTCTCAGATGGCGGAGATGCCGGAGCTGCGGCACGCGTCGATGCCGGCGTACACGATCCACGAGTACGATCCGCTGCTCGATTCGTCGAACATGACGCCGGCCGAGTGGGTGAAGATCGCGCGCGACGTCGAGTCGAACTACGACCGTTACGACGGCTTCGTGGTGCTGCACGGGACCGACACCATGGCCTACACGGCCTCGGCGCTCCCGTTCCTGGTCGGCAACGTGCGCAAGCCGGTGATCATCACCGGCTCGCAGATCCCGCTTTGCGAGATCCGGAACGACGCGCGCGAGAACCTCATCACCTCGCTGATGCTCGCCTCGAACTACGCCATCCCGGAGGTCTGCCTCTACTTCGGAGGCAAACTGCTCCGCGGCTGCCGTTCGACGAAAGTGAGCGCCGACGGATTCGCCGCATTCGACTCCCCCAACTTCCCTCCTCTCGGCACCGTCGGCATCGGGATCGACGTGAACTGGGATCTGGTGCGCGACGTGCGCGGCACGAAGAAGATAGCGGTGCCGGAGCTCGAGCGTCCGGTCGTCAGCGCGCTGCGCCTCTTCCCCGGCATCTCGCCCGAGCTCGTGCGTAACGTGCTCCGTCCGCCGTTGCAGGGACTGGTGCTCGAAGCGTACGGCGTCGGGAACGGCCCGGACCAGAATCGCGAGTTCATCGACGCGCTCTCCGAGGCCACGGCGCGCGGCGTGGTGATCGTCGACTGCACGCAATGCCTCTCCGGCACGGTCAACCTGCACGAGTACGCAACCGGCTCCGCGATGGCGCGCGCCGGAGTGATCAGCGGCTTCGACATGACCGCCGAGGCCGCACTCGCCAAGCTCTACGTCCTCCTCGGCCGCGGCTACTCCCCCGACCGAGTGAAACGCGAAATGCAACGCGACACCCGCGGCGAAATGAGCGTCTGAGGGGGCGCTCGCTCCAAAGAATCGGCGCCTGAATGCAAATCGTCGCACCTCGCGAACTCTCCGTTTGGTGGAGCGGCGGGCGTTTACACACCGGTCGCTCCAAAGAATCAGCACCTGAACACACACCGTCCCATCTCGCGAACTCTTCGTCTAGTGGAGCGGCGGGCTCTTAGCCCGCCGACGATTGCTCGGCGG
>DASVUA010000850.1:0-3106 GCA_036387295.1 Thermoanaerobaculia bacterium
GCGTAGCGTGCGCAACAACACGATCTCGCGCGCAATCGTGTGTCGCTTGCCGTTGCGCTTGAGATGCGTCACTTTGCCCAGCACGCGGGCGCGCACGACGGGCGGATCCTCGTGCGGCGCGTTGTCACCGCGGGTGACGATCGTGTCGCCGCGCATCGCGATCACGCGGTGCGCCGTGAGGCCGCGCTCTGCGTCGGTGAGCACGACGTCGCCGACTCGAATGTCACGCAGCGGCTCGACGTGCACCGAATCGTCTTCGCGGATCACCGGATGCATGCTGTCGCCGCGCACGCGGAACTCGACGGCGTGGCCGCGCTGGAGGAGGTCGATGATGACCGCCGCCGCGTCGATCGGGCTCATGCGGCCTCGGACAGAATGAGGTCGACGGCGGCGCGATCGCGCGTGAAATGCAGCTCGCGCACCGGCACCAGCTCCGCCAGCCGCGCGAGAAACGAGAGGCTGAAATCGAGTGCGGCCGCGTCGTAGAACAGCGGAAACGTACAGCGAAACAGCCCTGCGACGGCAGCCGCGTGCGACAGCGGCCGGAGCGCGTTCTTCTCCGCCTGCACCAGCAGGTAGACGCCGGCGAGCGGGACGCGCGTGGCGAGAGACAACTCTGCCTCACCATGCCACGGCGTGCCGTACATCCACATCGCGCCGTCCTCTTCGCGCACGACGACGCGGTCGTCGCTCACGATCCCTGCCGCATCGTCGGCCCACAAGCGGGCGGTCGTCGTTTTCCCGGCGCCGGAGACGCCGACGAAAAGCTGCCCGCGGCCGTTCCGGTCGATCACGCCGCACGAATGCAGCTCGACGCCGCGTCCACGCCCGAGGAGATTCGCGATCACGACTTCATCGAGCGGGTAATCGAGCGGATTCAGCTCGAGCACGTCGTCGCGCATCAGGATCGTTCCGCGCGTGAACGCCGTATCGAAAATCGCGACCTTGTACGGCGTATCGCCGAACGCTTCGGAACGGCACTCGATGCGGAGCGTGTCGCCATCGCGCAGCATGCGCCAGACGGATTCGGACTCGAAAACCAGCTCGCCGCCGTCGGGAGGCGGCGCATCCATCACACGCACGGTGAGATCGAGATCGGGAGCGGCTGGCGTGGTGAGAAAGCGCGCGATTGGATCATCCCACCGGCAGTGGATCCGTTCGTCGTCGCAGCGGACCGCGATCGTCAGACCACCGATGCCGAGGAAGTGATCCACGCGGTTACGACCCGGGTGCGAAGCAGTTGCTGACGCCGCGGCAGCCGCCGCCGCTCGGGCCGGCGGATGCGTTCGACTTGCAGAAGCCGAGCACCGCCTCTTCGGGACGCAACGGAAAACGCGTCACCGCCGGCTTCTCGTACTTTTTCTTTTTCTCGTCCGCGTGGTTCTCTGATTTCATCGCAGTTCCTTTCCTCAACGAACGTGACACGACCCGCAACCGCCGGTGCCGCACGCCTCGCGTGCAGCCGCCGCCGGGATGTCGGCAATCGCCGCGGCCACGTCGCCGTGGCGTGAGTGTACTTTTTCCACGAGGCTGACGATCTCGTCGCGGTGCGAGCCCGCCGGACAGTATTCGCAATCGCCGTGCACAGGCACCGGCACGCCGAACACTTCGGCGCGCAGATGAGCCGTGCGGCAGAGAAAGTCGACCGGCGCTTCGGGATCGCCCATCTCCAGCTCGCCGTTCGCCGCGCACGAGCCGCAGAGCGACTTGAGCGCGCACTGCGTGCACTTCGTCACGCGCGTCGTGCGCTTGCTGCGGATCGAGTAGAGAAACTGCTCCCACCCCTCGCGCACCGAGCCGTCGCGCACGTTGTAGTTGTCGACGTGCGAGAGGACGCAGATCGTCATGTTTCCATATGGATCGATGGCGAACGAATTCACGCCGCCGCCGCATTCGTACAGCAGGCGAGCCTCCCCTTCTTCCGGAAGCGGCGGCGCGCATTCGAGCGCCAGCCGGCGCCATTCCGACACGCGCTCCGCGTCGTCGAGGTCGAGCGAAACGACGTCTGCCGGCGAGAGCCGCACGGCCAGCGGGCTCGACGAACAATCGATGCGCGGATTGATCATCGGATCGAACTTGAACTCGACGCCGAGCTCGGCCGCGAACGCCTTCATGGCGTGGATCTCGTGCTTGTTGATCGTGAGCGCCACCGTCTTCAGCTTCAGCGGCAGATTCCGCTCGAGCAGCAGATGAATGCCGCGGATGCACTTTTCGAATGAGCCGGGGATGCCGGTGAGCGACTCGTAGGTGGCCTTGGTCCGGCCGTAAAGCGTGACCTCGATGTCGAACGGCGGATTCGCGGCGAGGAAATCGGCCACGCGTTCGGTGATGAGCGTGGCGTTGGTGAACAGCGTAATGAGGAAGCCTTTGGAGCGGGCGTACGAGTAGATCTCGAGAAAGTCGGCGCGCGCGAAGATCTCGCCGCCGCTGAAGAGCAGCCAGAGGCAGCCGAGCTCCGCCAGCTCGTCGAGAACGCGCTTGTACTCGGCCGTCGTGAGCTCACGATGGCGCGCGCCGGCGTCGCTCATCGGAAGGTTGTTGTAGCAATGCGCGCATTCGAGGGGGCAGCGGTTTGTGATCTCGATCGTGCCATTGACCGGGATGCGGCGCGGGTTCACGTCGTCGTGAACGACGCGGCTGAACTCTGCGTAGGACTGGGTCTCGATCATGTCACCTGCTGGATGAGCGATGCGCCTGCCAGGTCGGTGAGCAGCTCGCTCACGTCGGCCGCGGCGGTTTCGGGCGCGACATCGAACTCGTTGCAGAGCTCGTGCGCGATTGCTTCGGCCGAACGGGTCCCGTCGAGCAAGGACCAGATCCTCGCCGCCACCGGCGAGAGCGTGTAGACGAAGTCGAGGTTCCCGACATTGTGGCGAATCGGGACGAGAATCGATTCGAGGCCGACCTGACGGCAAACGACGTCAGACGACTGGCGATAAACGTGCTGAGCGACCATGGACCGCCGAGCATGATACCAGCGAGTTTGGAACGTAAGTGATTGCCGGCTGTGAGTCGACCGTGAATGCGGCCGCGTTGCGCGTCTCTCTGGTTTGCCAGGCCCATCTTGACGCGTCGATCGAACTTTGTTACGTAAGCGCCGAGAGAG
>DASVUA010000851.1:0-1694 GCA_036387295.1 Thermoanaerobaculia bacterium
GCCTCCATCAGATCCTGACGTGCGATTCGCTGCAGCAGTTCCATCCCCCGCTCGACATTGAGCGCGGAACGGACACCCTTGAGCGAAAGCCCCAGCTCGACCAGAGTGATGGCGACGGACGGCTGCATCCCGACCACCACCGTATCGGCGTCGAGGATGTGCGCCATGGCGGCGGTATTCGCCAGCATGCGGCCGATGAACGAATCGACCACATCCAGCGAGGAGATGTCGATCAGCACGCCTTTCGCGCGATGCTTGACGATCGCCGACGTCAGATCGTCCTGCAGCAGCATCGCGGTGCGATCGTCCATGTCGACCTGAATGGAGACGAGGAGGAACGTCCCCATCTTCAGGATCGGAATGCTCTGCATCGGCTACTCCGCCGCCGTGTCGAGACGGCGCTGTTGCTGCTGCTGTTGCGGCGAAGTTTTCCGCGTGACGTGCAGTCCGATGCGGGTGAGCGCGATCGCGAACGCATCCGCGAGCGTGGCCTTCGTGATCACGTCGTTGATCTCGACGCCGAGGTGCACGATCGTCTGCGCGATCTGCGGACGGATACCGCTGATGATGCAATCGGCGCCCATGAGACGCGCCGCGGCCACGGTCTTGAGCAGATGCTGCGCGACCAGCGTGTCGACCACCGGCACGCCGGTGATGTCGATGATCGCGATTTGCGAGCCGGTTTCGACGACGGCCTGCAGCAGGCTTTCCATCACCACCTGCGTCCGTGCGCTGTCGAGCGTGCCGATGAGAGGCAGCGCGAGCACGCCCTGCCAGAGCTGCACGACCGGCGTGGAGAGCTCGAGCAGTTCCTGCTGCTGGCGCGCGATGATTTCTTCGCGCCCTTTCTGATACGTCTCGGTGGTGTACAGGCCGAGGACGTCGAGTACGACCGTCGCGGTCCAGCTCGCGTCGGCGAGCTCCTCCGGCTTCACTTCGCGGCGGAGCAGATCGAAGATCGGCTGCTTGAGCGAGAACACGAACATCGCGGTTTCGGTCGGTGTGAATCCCTGCCGTGCACGCGAGCGCGAGATCCCAGACAGCAGGTCACGCACCGGAGCCCAGACGTCGGACCGGAGCACGTCGAGGCCGCCGCCGTTCTGCAGTGCATTGACGAATGCCTCCAGAAATTCGCGGCACTGCTGCTCGAGCTCTCCCGCCCGCAGCAGGTTGTTGCGCAGGGTGAGGTCATTCTGTTGAAGGGCCACCCATTGACGCGCGACTTCATCCGTGTGCTCGCGCAGCAAGCCTGCGAGCACTGTCCATTGCGTATCAGCCATTCGTTCCGCTCCTGTGAAACCGGACTCTTCTAGCAAAAGGGGGACCACGACCTGCGCGGCCTCACGGGACGAACGCACCGCGCGTGCCGCCGCTGGTACGCGTGCCGCGTTCATGTAGCATGCGCCGGCGATGGCTCATCTCCGCTCCATCACCATTCACGGGCATTTCTATCAGCCACCGCGGGAGAACCCGTGGCTCGAAGCGGTCGAGACTCAGGACTCGGCGTTCCCGTATCACGACTGGAACGAGCGCATCACGGCGGAGTGTTACGAGCCGAACGCGAACGCGCGCATCCTCGACGCACAGGACCGCATCCGCCGCATCGCGAACAACTACGCCGCGATCAGCTTCAACTTCGGCGCGACGCACCTCAGCTGGCTCGCCGCCGCCGCTCCCGAAACGTACGCGGCGAT
>DASVUA010000852.1:0-8869 GCA_036387295.1 Thermoanaerobaculia bacterium
TTTCTCGAGAAATCCACTCAAGCGGGCCGGCACGTCGCCGAGCTCCGATTCGTCCAGTGGCCACATCCCGACCAGTGTCTGGTAAATCATCAGCTCTTCGTTCGCGTCGGGAGCGCCGTCCGCTTTGAGCGCGGCATTCGACCGCGTCCACTTTCTCACTTCGCGCTGCCAGAGGTCGGGCATTTCCGAGAGGACACTGATTCGCGCACGCACGTCCTCGGAACGTTTGGTGTCGTGCGTCGAGGTGGCGTTCATCGTATTGGGCCACGTGCGGGCGATCCGCTCATTGCGCTGGTGCAGCTCGCGCACGGGATCGAAATCGCTGCCGCGTCCCGGCTCGCCTCCCACTTCATTGAGCGACAGGAGCCGGTTGTAGTTGTAAAACGCCGTGTCTTCCACACCTTTCGCCATGACGCGGCCGGTGAACTGCTGCCAGCGCATCACGAATTCGAGCCACTTGTCTCGCTCGCTCTCGATGTACGTCGGCGGCTCGACCAGCAGAACGTTTTCGACAAAATCGAACAGCCTCGCATCGACGCTCTTCGCGCGGCGGCGTGCGCCGGCCACAGCGTGGTCGATCGACGGACGATCGCCGTCCGTCACCGGAATCTCCCGCACATACGTGCGATAGACGGGCATACAGGCGGTGACTTCGAGAAGCGCGGAGGCGAGCTCACTGGGCGAGAAATCGCGCGCATTGCGATCCGCGACCGCGAGCGCCGCGAGATGGCTGCCGAGCGCACGCATTTCGCCATAGAAGAGCTGCTCGATGGCCTGCTTTTTCCGCTCGTAAATGATGTCGTCGTACGACGCGGTGAGCCCGGTATAGGCGTGATAAAAGTCGGTCAATGCACCGACGCCGGCGGGATCGACGAAGACGGCATTCGCCGTATCGAGAAAATCGTAACCGGTGGTGCCGGCGCAGCGAAGGGATTCGGGCAGCTCTTCGCCATGCTCCAGAATCTTCTCGACCACGACGTAAAACTCCTCGACGTCGGTCGTGTCGGGATCGCCGAGCCGCACCTGCAGCTTCGTCAGGTAATTGACCGGATCGTACAGGCCGTCGATGTGATCGATGCGGACGCCGGTGATCTTGTTCTCGCTGATGAGGCCGAGAATCCGCTTATTGCAGGCCTCGAACACTTCCGGATTCTCGACCCGCAGCCCGACGAGGTCGGTGACGTCGAAAAAGCGCCGGTAATTGATCGTCTCGCTCGCCGTGCGCCAGTACGCGAGCCGGTACGCCTGCGCGTCGAGCAGGCGGTCGAGGAGATCGAAATCGGTATTGAAGCGCTCCATGAGGCGATCGAGCGCCTCGCGGAACGTCTGTGATTGCTCGCGGACGCGCCACAGGGTGTCTTTGAGAAAGCGGCTGTTCGCAAGAGCATCGTCGCTTTGCACGATGTCGCGCACTTCGATGGCCGGCCCTTCCGCCGGCAACGATTCGATGCACTCGCGCAGGACGAGTCTGTATGACTGCGGCGCGACCGGCAGCCGCTTGTCGTAATAGGAGAAGAAAAATCCGTCCGCGTCGAAGCCGAGCTTCAGCTCGCCCGATTCCAGCGCTTCGCCGTAAGGCTTGCCGAGAATCGGCAGCAGCACTTTGTTGTCGCGCCAGTCGATGTCGAAATAGTGGAGATAGCGCGAGTTCGCACCGTTCTCCAGCACGCTCATCCACCACGCGTTCTCGTGGCTGGCGGCCATGTGATTCGGCACGATGTCGACCAGCAGCCCCATTTTGTTGCGGTCGAGCTCTTCGTGCAGGCTCTCGAAATCATCTTCCGTCCCGAGCTCCGGATTGAGCGCCGTGGCGTCGATGATGTCGTACCCGTGCATGCTCCCTTTGCGCGGCCGGAGCAGCGGCGAGGCATACAGGTCACTGACCCCGAGCTCTTTCAAATACGCAACGACCTTGCGTGCGTCTTCGAACTTGAACTCGGAATTGAATTGAATGCGATAGGTGGCAACCGGAATTCGATACATTTACGACTTTCCGCTCCAGACGGCGAACGTGGACGGCGGAAGCGTCATCGTGCCTCCGTCGAGAGTTGCACCAGTGTCGAGCAACGTGCTCCATTGCGCATCGCGGAACGGGAAATCGATCGTCTGTGCCGACTCGCTGAAGTTGAACGCCAGCAGCGCCTGTTCCGCGCCGGTGCCGCGGCGCACGAGCAACACGCCTTTGGCGTCGTCCGCAAGCGCTTTGACCCCGCTCAGATCGAGCGTGCGTAACGCCGGCGTGTCGCGGCGCAGCGCAAGCACTTCCTTGTAGAAGTTCCACATCGACCGATGTTCTTCGCGCTCGCGCGACGACCAGTCCAGTTTCGAGTCGTGGAACGTCGTCTCCGCATCGGGATCGGGCGCCTCCCCCTTCCATGAAAAGTCGTTGAACTCTTCGCGCCGGCCATTGCGCACGGCCTCGATGAGTGCAGGGTCCGAATGCGAGGTGAAATAGAGAAACGGCCGTTTCTCGCCATACTCCTCGCCCATGAACAGCATCGGGACGAACGGCGAGAGAATGGTCGCCGCCGCCGCAAGCCGCGCCCGATCGAACGAGACGAGAGCCGTAATGCGCTCGCCCATCATGCGATTGCCGACCTGATCGTGATTCTGCATCGACACCACGAATTGCGCGCCGTCTTTCGTCCGCGGCTGCAGACCGTATTTCCGGCCGCGATACGCGGAATGCTGGCCGGTGTACAAATAGCCGGTGGTCATCACGCGCGCGAGATTGCTCGCCTTCGCAGGAAAGCCGGCGTAATACCCATCCTGCTCGCCGGTCAGGAGCGTGTGCAGCGTGTGGTGATAATCGTCGGCCCACTGGCTGTCGAACCCGAGGCCGTATTCTGCTTTCGAAGAGATGACGCGGGGATCGTTGAGATCGCTTTCGGCGATCGTGTAGACCCGGCGACCGAGCTCCTGCGCGCGATTCCGCACGGCCTCACAGAGATCCTGCAGGAACGGTTCGGCGGAGTGGTCGACGATGGCGTGCACGGCGTCGACGCGCAGGCCGTCGAAATGAAATTCGTCGACCCACTGCAGTGCACTGTGAATGAAATACCAGCGCACATCGTCGCTGCGCGAGCCGTCGAAATTGAGGGCGAGGCCCCAGGGCGTTTTGTACCGGTCCGTAAAGTACGGACCGTATTGTCCGAGGTAATTCCCCTCCGGGCCGAGGTGGTTGTAAACGACGTCGAGCACGATGGCCATGCCGCGCACATGACACGCATCGACGAGCCGCTTCAATGCACGCGGGCCGCCGTACGAATCCTGCGTCGCGCCGACGAACACACCGTCATAGCCCCAATTCCGGCTGCCGGGAAACTGCGCGACCGGGAGCAGCTCGATAACGGTGATCCCCAGCGCCTTCAGATCGTCGAGGTGCGAAATGATCGCGTCGAACGTCCCTTCTTCCGTGAAGGTGCCGACGTGCAATTCATAGATGACGTAATCCTCGAGCGGCAGGCCGGTCCAACCCTCGTCGTGCCATTCGAACTCACGTCCGACCACTTCCGAGGGGCCATGCACTCCCTCGGGCTGCAGTCGCGACGCCGGATCGGGGCGCTCGTCGCCGCCGTCCAGCACGAAGAGATAGCGCGTCCCCTCGCCGCAGTCGACCGTGGCCTCGTGATAGCCGGTCTCGGTCTTCTGCATCGGCACTCGCCGGTCCGCGGGCGCAACAATGTGCAGCTCGACACGCTCGAGCTGCGGCGCCCAGACGCGGAACTCGGTGCGATTGTGCTCGAGGAGATGCGCGCCGAGGCGCAACCCATAGGGAGATGCGGAATCTTGCTGCTGCCGGTCGGCGGCAGGAGGAAATGTTTCAGTACCTGGGACAGAAGTCGCTTGAACGTCGCTCAACGGAGTTTACCTTTCTGAATCGTCCTGCGCGGGAGTCGAGAGGAGAAACACGGCGCCGAGCGGCGGCAGCGTAATGTTCGCCGACCAGCGGCGGCCGTGTAATGGAATTGGAGCGGCGTCGACGCCACCCATGTTTCCCTGGCCGCTACCGCCGTACAACGGGGCGTCGCTGTTCAACACCTCGCGCCAGTGGCCGCCGTGCGGAACGCCGATCTGGTAGTTTTGACGCGGCAGCGGCGTGAAATTGAGTGCAATGACGATCGACTCGCCCGGACGCGATTTCGATTTGCGCATCAGCGTGACGATGCTGTTTTCCGTATCACAGCAGTCGATCCATTCGAACCCGTCGGGCGAAATGTCGAGCTCGTGCAGTGCCGGAATGTCGCGGTACGCCTTGTTGAGATCCTCGACCCAGCGATTGAGGCCGGCGTGCAGCGGATGCTGCAGCAGATCCCAGTCGAGGCTGCCGTCGTGATTCCACTCGCGGTACTGCGCGATCTCGCCGCCCATGAACACCAGCTTTTTGCCGGGATTCGCGTACATGTGCGAGAACAGCAGGCGGAGATTGGCCATCTTGCGCCACTCGTCGCCCGGCATTTTGTTGATCAGCGAGCCCTTGCCGTGCACCACTTCGTCATGCGAGAGCGGCAGCACGAAGTTCTCTGTGAACGCGTACATCATCCGGAACGTGAGGTCGTTGTGATGGAACTTCCGGTGCACCGGGTCTTTCGAGAAGTACCGCAGCGTGTCGTGCATCCACCCCATGTCCCACTTCATGCCGAAGCCGAGACCGCCGACATACGTCGGACGCGAGACCATTGGCCAGGCCGTCGATTCCTCCGCGATGATCTGCACGTCGGGGAACTCTTTGTAGACGTCTTCATTGACGCGCCGCAGGAAGGCGATCGCTTCGATGTTCTCGCGGCCGCCGAATTCGTTCGGAATCCATTCCCCTGCTTTGCGCGAATAGTCGAGATAGAGCATCGAGGCGACCGCGTCGACGCGCAATCCGTCCGCGTGATATTCGCTGATCCAGTACATCGCGCTCGAGGTGAGGAACGCGCGCACTTCGTTGCGCCCGTAATTGAACACGAGTGAGCCCCAGTCGGGCTGGAACCCTTTGCGCGGATCGGAGTGCTCGTAGAGGTGTGTGCCGTCGAAATAGCCGAGGCCGTGCTCGTCGCTGGGGAAATGCGAGGGAACCCAGTCGATGATCACGCCGATGTTGTGCTGATGCAGCACGTCGATGAGGTACTTGAAATCCTGCGGCGTGCCGTAACGGCTGGTCGGCGCGAAATAGCCGGTGCCCTGATAGCCCCACGAGCCATAGAACGGATGCTCCTGTGGCGGCATCAGCTCGACGTGCGTGAAATTCATCTTCTGCACGTATTCGGCGAGCGGCGCGGCGATCTCGCGGTAGCTCATCGAGCGCCAGGTATGTCCGCCGTCGTCCGACACACGGCGCCACGAGCCGAGATGCACCTCGTAAATCGACATCGGCGCGTCGAGCCCGTTCCGCGCGGCGCGCGTGCGCATCCATTCGCCGTCCTGCCACTCGTAATCGAGGCCCCACACCTTGGACGCCGTTGCAGGCGGCGTTTCCTGATGCACGGCCATCGGATCGGCTTTGCTGACCGCGTAATCATTGTGGCGCGAGCGGATGTAGTACTTGTACGTCTCGCCGCTCTGAAGATCGGGGACGAATCCTTCCCAGATTCCCGACGCGCCGCGCGCCGACATCGGGTTCGCGTCGGGATCCCAGCCGTTGAAATCGCCGACCACGCTGACACTGGCGGCATTGGGCGCCCATACACCGAACATCACGCCGCCCGGCACGAGATGATTGCCGAGCTTTTCCCACAATCTGCTGTGCGTCCCTTCATTGAAGAGATGCAGATCCCAATCGGACAGCAGTGAATCGGGACGCGTACTGCTGGTCTCCGGCTGCGGCTGACCGCTCGTATGCTCCTGCACCGCAGAGGCGAGCGCCGTTCCGCTCGCATTGCTCGATGCTTCTGCTTGCGCTTCGGCCGGTTCCTCCACATCCGTCGACGACGGCGTGTCGAACATGCCGGCGGCGGCCTGGATCGGATCGGTGATGACGTCGAAGTTCGGGTCGCTGCTCACCGCGCCGGCCGCACTGATGATCGGTCCCGCTTCGCTCAGCGCGATCGACGTTTCGCCGCTCTCACGCTCGCGATCTCCCGCCGCAGCATCGTGCATGATCGGCCCGGCTTCGCTGACCGGCGTGTCGGCCGCGCTCGTTTCAACGCGCGTTTGCCCGCTCGCCGGCTCCGCCTCGTCTGCCGCGCTCGAGCCGGTAGCGTCCGGCATGATCGGGCCGCCTTCGCTCAAATCCGAGTCGGGCGTCGCCGCAATGCTGTGCGCGCCGCCGAGCGATGCAGCCTCGGCGTCGACGGTGACCGTCACGGTGGGGACGACGTCCGCGCCGACGTTCTGCAGTTCTTCGAGCGCTTCGCGCGGCGAGCGCTTTTTCGATGCTGGACGGGCCACGCTCGAAGTGCCACGCGTCCTGGCGGGCGCGGCCGGCGCAGGGGGCGCGGCGGCCTTCTTCGAGGATGACGTTGTTGGTTTTGCGGCTGCAGGAGCGGCGGCCTTTGCAGGCGCGGCCGCTGGCTTCGCGGTCGCTTTGCTGGACGTCTTTTTCGGGGGTGTTGCGCTCGCTGGTGCGCTCGGGGTGGTGTCTTTCTTTTTTCTGATTGCCATTCAACTTCCCTACGACGAATTCACTTCCGGGAAAGCAATCCGTACGCCTCTCGCGAAATGCTGCGCGGCGCCGGAACCCGCTCTTTCGTTATGCGGCTATCGAGCCGTTTTTTGCACATCGTGCAAATCGGAATCGACGGCGCGCGCGAACCTCAGCCGTGACGCGGCGGCGCTCGCTACGCGCCGCCTCGCCGCCCCTGCACGTTCGTCAACACGCGCCGGATTGCACCGTCCGCCTGCGCTTCTTCGAGCGTCATGCGGAACTTGTGTCGCCAGCTCTTCTCCGGCAGACCGGGCACGTTCTGCGGCTCGACTTCGCGCCACAGATCCTCCGGATTGACGAGCATCATCTCCGCGTCGCTCGAGGCGAGAAACGCGAGCAGCGCTTCCAGAATCGCTTCGACGTTCTCGGTCGGCCCCGACGTCAGATAGCCCTTGTCGATCAGGAACTTCATCACGTCGTGCCGCGTCTTCTCGCGCGTTTCGCGTTCGTTGGCTGCCCCTTTTTTGTCGAGCAGGTCCTGTTCGACGCGATCGTCGACGTCCTTCGCATTCCAGAAGCTCGCGAAGGTCGGCATGTCGTGCGTGTTGATGCTGGCGATCGAGCCGGCCGGAGGCGTATTGATCGGCGGCTCTCCCGGTTTCACCTCGTACTGCACGACGTACATCCGCCGGAGGCCGTGCTTGTTCATCAGCTTCGGGACGTCAGGCGGCACCGTGCCGAGGTCCTCGCCGACGATGACGCAGCCATGGCGGCGCGACTCGAGCACCAGGATCGCGTACAGCTCCTCGGCGTGATAGCGCACGTAAACACCGTCGCGTGCATCGCCTCCTTCCGGAATCCAGTAAAGACGATGGAGGCCCATCACGTGATCGATGCGCAGGATGCCGGCGTGCGCGACGTGATGGCGAATGGTGTCGCGATAGTACTGATACCGGTCCTCGCGAATGGCCTCGGGGTCGAAGGGGGGAAAGCCCCAGTTCTGCCCTTTCGTGAAAAAGAGATCGGGCGGCGCGCCGACCGAAACGCCTTTCGCGAAAACGTGTGCGTAGCGCTTCGCATCGAAGCCGCCGGGATTCACGCCCAGCGGATAGTCGAGATAGAGCCCGGCGCCCATGCGCCGCGCGGCGTTCGCCACTTCGCGCATCTGCTGTGCGATGCGGTACTGCGCGTAGAGGTGGTACTTCACGGAATCGCGCTCTTCGAGACCGGCGCGGAACTCCGCGTACTCCTTCGCATGCGCGGCGAAATCGTCGAACTCGGGACTCCATCCGAAACGCTCGGCGCAGCGCTCCACCACGCGCCGTTTCTCGCGGCGCACGGCGTTGTAATCGACCGAGCGCATCTGCTGCAGATGCGCGATCGCACCGTCATCCGCATCGCCCGGCTGAAACTCGGGGAGACGCGTGACGTCGAGATACATCTCGTTCCAGAAGAGACGGCTGACCGGCGAATACGGACTCGGCTCGTCGTCGAACGCCGCGAGCATCGGCAGCGTCGCTACGATGCCGCCGCCGTGATGATCGACCCAGCTCGACCATGCGAGCAGATCGCCGAGATCGCCTGCGCCCCAGCTGCGGCGCGTGCGCGCGGCGTAGAGCGGCGCGAACAATCCCCACGTTTTCGTGCGCGGCGCGAATGCTTTCTGCGGCGCGGCAATGACGAGCGCGCCATGCGCACCGCCGTTGATCATCAGCGTGTGATAGCCGTTCGGCAGCGGTTGATCGAGCGTCATGGTTCCGCCGACGACGTCGGTGCGGCCGGAGCGCCACGAACCATCTTCGAGATGGAGATCCCACTCGACGCGCTCGTTGTTCGGCAGGTTGAGATCGATCGTCCGATCGTTCCCCCACAACACCACGACCGGCTCGAGCACGCGCTCGGTTCGCTCTTTCGCCGCCTGATCGATCGGCACGCCGGCCCGTTTTTCAATCGCCGCGACGAGCGCGTCTTTGGACGCTTGCTGCTTCTTCCCGCCGGCATCGGTGTAGCTGGTTTCAATGGAGTAAAAACGCGCGAGATCGCGCAGTGTTGAGGTCCTCATTGAGGGGACGAAAGTGCAGCAATCGAGCCGGTGTTTGGTTTGATGGTTGTCGGTTGTTTCGCGAAGAGCCTGTACAGCTCATCCATACAGCCCGGGCAACGGGCAACGGGCAACGGACAACGGGCAACGGACACCGGGAGCGTTGAATCGAATGCGTCGCGGTTCTCGAACACTCCGTTTGGTGGAGCGGCGGGCTTTAGCCCGCCGAGCATAATCGGCGGGCTGAAGCCCGCCGC
>DASVUA010000853.1:0-13175 GCA_036387295.1 Thermoanaerobaculia bacterium
ACGCCGTTTGCTTCGATCACTTGCGCGTAATACCTCGCGCTCGATTTTGGCGTGCGTTGCAGCGTTTCGTAATCGACGTGAATGATGCCGAAGCGTTTCGCGTAGCCGAGGGCCCACTCGAAATTGTCGAGGAGCGACCAGACGTAATAGCCGCGCACATTGACGCCCTGCTGCATTGCGGTGCGTACCGCCGCGATGTGGTCGCGGAGGTAATCGACGCGGAGCGGGTCTTCCACGCGGCCATTGAACGCCACCGGCGGGTCGTAAAACGCCGCGCCGTTTTCGGTGATGTAGAGCGGCAGGTCGCCATAACTGTCGCGCACCCAGGTGAGCGTTTTCGTGAGCCCCTCGGCGAACACTTCCCAGCCCACTTCGGTCACGGTGCCGCGCGGATTATCGACTCGCGTAGCGCGCTCGATGAGCACTGAATCATCGGCCTTCGTAATGCCCCGTTTGTAGTAATTGATGCCGAGGAAATCGATCGGCGTCTTGATCTCATCGAGATCGGACGACGGGAATTCCGGCCACGCCTCGCCGTAACCGTCGATCAGCTCCTGCGGATAGCTGCCGAGGAACACAGGATCGAGGTACTGGCGATTCATGTACGCGTCGGCGCGTGCGACCGCCGCCGCATCCTCGGCGGAATCGGACGCCGCGTACTTTGGCTCGAGATTCACCACGAGGCCGATCTGATTGCGTCCGGTCGCGCGATACGCCTGCACCGCTTTCGCGTGCGAGCGCAGCAGGTTGTGTGTCGCGCGCGGCGCTTCCCAGACGTTCTTGTGGCCCGGCGCGAGCGGCCCGTGCAGATAGCCGCCGTCCGTCACCACCCACGGCTCATTGAGCGTCGCCCACATCGTCACGCGATCGTCGAGCGCGCGGAACATCACCTCCGCGTATTCGGCGAACCACTCCGCCACGTCGCGATTCAGCCAGCCGCCGCGGTCATCGAGCGCAGCGGGGAGATCCCAGTGATAGAGCGTCGCATTCGGAGCGATGCCGTTCGCGAGCAGTTCATCCACCAGGCGCCGGTAGAAATCGAGTCCCGCTTCGTTCACGCGGCCGGTTCCCTCGGGGAGGATGCGGCTCCACGAAATACTGAAGCGGTACGTCGTCAGCCCCAGCTCTTTCATCAGCGCCACGTCTTCGCGGTAGCGGTTGTAGTGATCGCACGCCACATCGCCGGTCTCGCCGTTGTGCACGCGTCCGGGCGTGCGGACGAAGCGGTGCCAAATGCTGGGGCCGGCACCGTCGGCGAGCGGGGAGCCTTCGATCTGGTAGGCGGAAGTGGCGGCTCCCCAGAGGAAGCCGGCGGGGAAACGGGTGTCATCAGTCGGTCTGCTCATGTGCTCACTCTTTCACGTCGCGTTCACCGCTCGTTGACTTCGCGCGGCGGCGGCGCTAGTGTACAGCGGCCGCTGTAAACGGTTACACCCACATGACGACCACACGCCGCGCTGTTGCCGAACCCACCTCGGGACGGGCGCCGGGCGTCGCGACGATTCGCGACGTGGCGGCTCGCGCCGGCGTTTCCGTCGCCACGGTCTCCCGCACCCTGAACGGCATCGGCCCGGTGCACGACGAGACCTCGAAGCGTGTGGTCGCGGCCGCTCGTGCGCTCCGTTACGTTCCGCACGCCGCGGCGCGCAGCCTCAGCATCCGCCGCAGCCACACGCTCGGCGTGCTGCTGCCGGAAGTGCACGGCGAGTTTTTCTCAGAGGTCATTCGCGGAATCGACGTCGCCGCGAGAGCGCGGGGGTATCACATCCTCGTCTCCAGCTCGCACGACGACGCGAAAGAGATGTCGACGATGCTGCGCGCGCTGCGCGGGCGCGTCGACGGTCTCATCGTCATGTCGCCGGACGTCGAGCTCGGGCCGCTCTCTCGCGCGCTCACCGCCGACACACCCGCGGTGCTGCTCAATTCCGCCACCAACGCGCGTCCCACCATCCGCATCGACAACTACTCGGGCGCCCGCAATATGACCGCGCACCTCATTGCGCTCGGCCATCGCCACATCGCATTCATCACCGGACCGGAGCGCAACGCCGACGCCGCCGAACGTCGCCGCGGCTATCGCACCGCGCTCGCCGAAAGCCGTGAGGAGAAGCGCCCGCACATCGAGATCGCGGGCGATTTCACCGAAGAATCCGGCTACCGCGCCGTGCCGCAGATCGCCGCGATGAACCCGCGCCCGACGGCCATCTTCGCCGCGAACGACGCGATGGCCATCGGCGCACTGCGCGCGCTCCGCGAGGCGAAGCTCGCCATTCCCGGCGACGTCACGCTGGCCGGATTCGACGACATCCCGATGGCGCGCTATGTCACGCCGCAGCTCACGACCGTGCGCGTCGACATCGCAGAGATGGGCCGCAGGGCGGTCGAGTACCTCGTCGCGTCGCTCGAACAGAGCGACGGCACGGTCAAAAAACACGACGTGATTCCAGTCACCCTCGTCGTCCGCGAGTCCTGCAGCCCTCCGGCGCAGTCCGCGGTCACGAGCACCAGTTCGCGCAAACGGATCAGCAGGTAAGGAGGAGAGTCGATGAGAGGGAAGCCCCCATTTACGTGGTTCCGCACAGCAATCGTTCTTTTGATTTGTGTCTCGATGGCCGGTGCGGCGTTCGCACAGACGACCACCGCCACGCTTCGCGGCAGAGTCATGGACGAGAGCGGAAACGCGTTTCCGACCGCCGAAGTGACCGCCACCAGCGTGGCGACCGGTTACCGGCACAATTCCACTGCCGGCGCCGATGGCTCGTACGTTCTCTCCGGCCTCACGCCGGGCTTGTGGCGGATCGAAGTCGTCGCCCCGGCATATCGTGGCAGCTCGCGCGAGATGACGCTGCAGATCGGCCAGACCATCACCGCCGATTTCCGCCTGCGCCCCGACGCCGTGCTCACTGAAGAAATGACGGTCGTCGGCTCTGCCCCGGTCGAGACCGAGACGTCCGAGATCGGGACGAACGTGACGACGCAGCAGATCGAAAATCTGCCGCAGTCGGAGCGGAACTTCCTCAACTTCGCCGCCCTCGCGCCCGGCGTGCTCCTCGGCACCGACCCGCTGCGCAAGGAAGTGCGCGCCGGCGCGCAGAGCTCTTCCGCCACGAACGTCTTCATCGACGGCGTCAGCTTCAAGAACGACGTCCTTCAGGGCGGCGTGGTCGGCCAGGACGCCAGCCGCGGCAATCCGTTCCCGCAGAACGCCGTACAGGAGTTCCGCGTCATCACGCAGAACTACAGCGCCGAATACCAGAAGGCTTCGAGCGCCATCATCACCGCCATTACGAAATCAGGCGCGAACGAGCTCTCCGGCGACGCGTTCCTCTACTATCAGGACAAGAGCCTCGTCGAAGAAAACCCGATGACCGGCGCCAATCCCGAGTACGAGCGCAGCCAGTATGGCGTCAGCGTCGGCGGCCCGGTGATCCGCGACCGGATGCATTTCTTCGCCTCCTATGAAGCGCAGGATCAGACGCGCGAAGAAACCGTCACCCTCGGCGGTGCGTTCCAGAACAATCCCGCACTGCGGCAGCAGCTCGCGCAGTACGCCGGCACGTTCTCCTCGCCGTTCCGTTCCGATCTCGCGTTCGGCAAACTGAGCTTCCAGCCGAATTCCACGCAATTGATCGAGTTCAGCGGCAACTTCCGTACGGAAACGGATATCCGCAGCTTCGGTGGACAGACCAGCCGCGCATCGGCCGAAAACGCGCAGAACGACGTGTGGGGCGCGAATCTCCGCCATCAGTTCACCGCCACGTCCTGGTTCAATGAAGCATCGCTCAGCTTCCAGGACTTCAACTGGAACCCGACGCCGCTCAACATGGACGAAGTCGGCCTCGAGTACGAAGGGCTGCTGCGCATCGGCGGCCGCGATACCGAACAGGACATCGGCCAGCAGCGTCTCGCATTCAGAAACGACACGACGTTCGCGACGCTCGAGATGGCGGGAACGCACACGCTGAAAGTCGGCGGCAATGCCGAGTTCCTCGAGTACACCGTCAAAAAGCTCTTCGTCGAGAATCCGGTCTGCTATTTCCTCGAACCGAGCGGCGCCGCCACGCCTTACCGCGCGCGCTTCGGTTTCGGCGATCCCGATCTGTCGGCCGACAATCAGCAGTACGGCGTTTACGTTCAGGACGACTGGGCGGCCACTGACCGTCTGACGTTGAACCTCGGTCTCCGGTGGGATTACGAGACCAACATGTTCGACACCGATTATGAGACGCCGGCCAATGTCCGCGCCGCGCTCGCGTCTCAGTTCCCGGCGAATTACTTCACCGACGGCGACGACCGCGAGCCGAAAACCGACATGTTCCAGCCGCGGCTCGGTTTCTCGTTCGACCTCTTCGCGAACGGCCGCACTGTGCTGTTCGGCGGCGCGGGCCGTTATTACGATCGCCACCTCTTCAACAACACGCTCGACGAGCGTTTCCGCCTGCAGCACGCCGTGTACGACTTTGCGTTCTCGCCGAACGGCGAGCCGGGCACGATTCCCTGGGACCCGCGCTACATGACGCGCGAGGGGTTGATGGACGTGATCGCGTCCGGCCGCACCGGCCGCCCCGAGATCTATCTCGTCGAGAACGACACCGAGGTGCCGTACTCGAATCAGTGGAACCTCGGCGTGCGCCAGGCGTTCGGCAACATGGTCGCGTCACTCAGCTACGCGAATATCCGCAGCTATCACGGCCTGAGCTATCTCTGGGGTAAAGGCTTCTGCTGCCCCGAGTACGACCCGCAGTTCGGTCAGGTCCTGATCTCTTCGGATGACGTGCGCACCTGGTACGACGCGGTTTACTTCCAGCTCGACCGCCCGTACACCGACGCGTCGCGCTTCGGCTTCAACATCGCGTACACGTATGCCGATGCGGAACAGATCGGCGGCGATCTCTTCAGCCTCGACCTGCCGAAGATCTCCGACTGGCCGCGCTACGGCACGCCGGGGACGCAGGATCACCGCATTGTGGCGAGCGGCACGGTCGGCATTCCGTGGGACGTCCGTGCGAGCGCGCTCGTCCAGTACAGCTCGGGCGACAAATACCGCATTCACAATTTCCCGAACGGCTTCTGCGTCGGCTGCTACGAGCCGGTCACGGGCGAAGGCCCGAGCTGGACGACTGTGGACATGCGTGCAGAGAAGGATTTCCGTTTCGGCGGCAGCCGCTTCGGTGTGATTGCCGAAGCGTTCAACATCTTCAACGAAGAGCGTTACAACAGCTTCCAGGACTTCAATCCGCCCGAGGGGAATCCGAACCTCGGCCGCCCGAACGACATCGTCAGCGGCTCGCAGCGGCGCTACCAGATCGGCGTTCGCTTCGGCTTCTAAACACACAATGATTCGCATGGACAAAGGGAGAGCGGCAATTGCCGCTCTCCTCATTTTTGCGGTGTCTTGCGCAAGCGTTCCGGCACCGCCGTCGCGGCGCGCCACGGAGCCTTATTCCGCGGCGCTGCTCGAGAAAATCGAGCGCGACACGTTTCAATGGTTCTGGGACACAGCCAATCCGCGGAACGGCCTCGTGCCCGACCGCTGGCCCACGAAATCGTTCTCCAGCATTGCGGCGGTCGGATTCGGCCTCACCGCGTACGGCATCGGCGCGGAGCGCGGCTGGATCACGCGCGAACAGGCCGCAGAGCGCGTCCTGACGACGCTTCAGTTCTTTCTGAATGCGAAGGCGGGAGACGCCCCGAAAGGCACCACCAGCTACAGAGGGTTCTATTACCACTTCCTCGACATGGAGAGCGGCGAGCGCTTCGAGACCGTTGAGCTGTCGACCATCGACACGACGCTCATGCTCGCCGGTGCACTCTTCTGTCAGTCGTATTTCGACCGCGATCTTCCGGCCGAACGCGCCATTCGTGACGCCGCCGAAGAGCTCTACCGGCGCGCCGAATGGCCGTTTTTCCACGAGCGCGCGCCGCTCATGAGCATGGGCTGGACGCCCGAAAACGGACTGCACGACTGGGATTACACCGGCTACAACGAGGCGATGCTGCTCTACATCCTCGCCCTCGGTTCTCCGACGCATCCGATCGACCCCTCCGCCTGGGCGGCATACACGAAGACCTATCGCTGGGGCGAGTTTTACGGACAGCAGCACCTCAACTTCGCGCCGCTCTTCGGCCATCAGTACTCGCACGTCTGGATCGACTTCCGCGGCATCCGTGACGCGTACATGCGCGAAAAGGGGATCGACTATCACGAGAACTCCCGCCGCGCGACGTATGCGCAGCGCGCGTACGCGATCGACAATCCACAGGGTTTCCGCGGGTATGGCCCCAACGTATGGGGACTGACCGCATGCGACGGTCCGATGGACGGCAAAGTCGCGATCGACGGCCGAGTGCGCGCGTTCAAAACCTACACGGCGCGCGGCGCCGCGGCAGGGGAGATCAACGACGACGGCACCATCGCACCGACTGCAGCCGTCTCGTCGATCGCCTTCGCACCGGAAATCGCCATTCCGGCGGCGGCCGAGCTGTACCGGCGCTTCGGCGCGAACCTTTATCGCCAGTACGGCTTCATCGACTCCTTCAATGAAACATTGAACGTGCCGGTCGAGACGCATCATGGATCGGTCGTGCCGGGCGTCGGCTGGTTCGACACCGATTACCTCGGCATCGACCAGGGGCCGATCGTCGCAATGATCGAAAACCACCGCAGCGGCCTCGTTTGGGAAACGATGAAAAAGAACCCGCACGTGATTCGAGGCCTGCGGCGGGCAGGATTTACCGGCGGCTGGCTCAGCGACGCCGAATGACGGTCAACGATGCGCAAGGCGGAACGCACAATGAACGATGACGCGCGATTCGCATCGCGCGGACGTTCGTCTGTGCTCGTGCGCGCCGCGATCGTCGCGGTCGTCATCATGATCGTTGCGGCCTGCAGCGGCCGCGGCGATCGGCGCGAGCGGCTCGAATTCTGGGGACTCGGCCGCGAGGGGGAAGTGGTCGCGGAAATGATTCCGGAGTTCGAGCGCCGCAATCCCGGCATCGAGGTGATCGTGCAGCAGATCCCCTGGAGCGCCGCGCACGAAAAGCTCCTCACCGCGTTCGTCGGCGATTCCACGCCCGACGTGGCGCAGATGGGAAATACCTGGATCCCCGAATTTGCGGCGATGCGGGCGCTCGAAGACCTCACGCCGTTCGTCGGCGCATCCGCGGTGATCGCGCAACGCGACTACTTTCCCGGCATCTGGGCCACGAACGTCGTGGACGGCGCTTTGTACGGCATCCCGTGGTATGTCGACACGCGGGTCCTCTTCTATCGCAGCGACGTCCTGGCCGCCGTCGGTTATCCGAACGGTCCCAGGACTTGGGCCGAATGGACCGACGCGATGCAGAAGATCGTGGAGCAGAAGCGGAGCAAATTCGCGATTCTCCTGCCGACCAACGAATGGGAGCCTCCGGTCGTCATCGCGCTGTCCAATGGCTCTCCGCTGCTCACGCCCGACGGAACGCGCGGCGCATTCCGTCAACGGCAGTTCAAGGAGGCGTTCGCCTTCTATACCGCGATGTTCGAGCGTGGCTACGCACCGTCGGTGAGTAACGCGCAGATCTCCAATCTCTACCAGCAATTCGCACAGGGCGATTTCGCCATGTACATCACCGGTCCGTGGAACGTCGGCGAGTTCCGGCGGCGATTGCCGGCCGAGATGCAGGACAAATGGGCTACCGCGCCGATCCCGGCGCGCGACGAATCGGGTCCCGGGATTTCGATGGCCGGTGGTGCGAGCCTCGTGCTGTTCGGCAATTCAGAGCACAAAGCAGCGGCGCGGAAGCTGATCGAATTTCTCTCCGAGCCCGCACAACAGGTGCGCTTTTTCGAGCTCACCGGCGACCTGCCGGCGCGGCGCAGTGCCTGGCAGGCGCCGGCGCTCGCGGCCGAACCGCGCTTTCCGGCGTTCCGGACGCAGCTCGAATCGGTCCGGCCGCTGCCGCAGGTGCCGGAGTGGGAGCAGATCGCCACCGCGATCTATGACCGCGGCGAGGCGGCCGCACGCGGGACCAGCAGTGTCGGCGCCGCGGTCGCGCACCTCGACCGGCGCGCCGACGAACTGCTGGAAAAACGGCGCTGGATCGTTTCGCGGAAGCGAGGTGCGTCGTGAAGTCGGAAGCGCGCGCCGCACTGCTGTTTCTTTCGCCCGCGCTGGTGCTGCTGACGGTGTTCTTCTTCGTCCCCGTCGTCGCCGGCCTGGCCCTCAGCCTGACGGATTTCGATCTCTACACGATCGGCGACACGAGCAACATCCGGTTTGTCGGCGTGCGCAATTACAGTGAATTGCTCCGCAGCAGCGTTTTCTGGACGGCGTTTGCGAACACCATGTACTTTGCGCTCGTCGGCGGGCCGCTCACCGTCGCCTTTTCCCTCGGCGCGGCGCTGCTCATCAACGCGCGGCTGACCCGCTGGAAAGCGTTCTTCAGGACGGTCTACTTCGCCCCGGTCGTCACCACGCTCGTCGCCGTGGCGATCGTCTTCAAATACATCTACCACCCGCGTTTCGGGATGTTGAATCGCTTTCTCGATACGCTCGGGCTGCCGCAGCCCGACTGGCTCGGAAATCCGCGCCTGGCTATGCTGGCCATCATCATTCTCGCGGTCTGGAAAGGCTTCGGATACACGATGATCGTCTTCGTGGCTGGCCTGCAGCAGATTCCCGAAGAGCTGTACGAAGCTGCACGGATGGATGGGGCAGGGGCGTGGAAACAGTTTCGCCACGTCACGCTGCCGATGCTCGCGCCGACCTTTCTTTTCGTCGGCATTGTCGTCGCCATCGGGCAATTGCAGATCTTCGCCGAACCGTATGTCATGACGCGCGGCGGCCCGCTCAACAAGACCGTAACGATCGTCATGCTGATGTACGAACAGGGCTTCAAATTCTGGGAAATGGGATATGCAGCGGCGGTGGCGTTCGTGCTCTTTCTGGTGATCGGCGCCGCCACAATCCTGCAGCTCAAACTGCAGAAGAATCAATGAGCTGCAAGTCATGAGCAGACGCGCCGAAAGCATCCTCCTGCACGCCGTCCTGATCGCGGGTGGGATCATTACGCTCTTTCCGCTCTTCTGGATGGTCTCCGCGTCGCTCATGACGCCCGGCGAAGCGACGACCTTTCCGCCGCACCTCGTGCCGCACGAGCCGACTCTCGCGCAATACCGCGAGCTCTTCGTCCGCCTCAACATCGGCCGCGCATTTCTCAGCAGCGCCATTGTGGCGGTGGCCGTGACGTTCTTTTCCGTGCTGTTCGGCTCGATGGCCGGCTATGCGTTCGCCAAGCTCCGTTTCGGCGGCCGCGAACGGCTGTTCGGCCTGTTGCTGATCGCGCTCGTCATTCCGCCGCAGGTCGGCATGCTGCCGCTCTTTCTGCTGATGAAAGTCTTCGGCCTCGTGAACAGTTACTGGGGCGCCATCATCCCCTCGATGGTCACCGTGTTCGGCATTTTCCTCATCCGCCAGTTCATGATCTCCGTGCCGCAGGAACTGCTCGAAGCGGCGCGCATCGACGGCGCGAGCGAATGGCGCATTTACTGGAGCGTGGTCATGCCGATGGCGCGGCCGATCCTCGCCACGCTGGCCACGTTCATGTTCATGTCGACGTGGAACGATTTCATGTGGCCGCTGATCATTCTGTCCGATCAGGCGCATTACACATTGCCGGTGGCACTGGCCAATCTCTCCGGCGAGCATGTGCAGGACGTCGAGCTGATGATGGCCGGCTCGGTCGTCACGGTATTGCCGGTGCTCGCGCTGTTCATGTTCCTGCAGCGGTACTACATCGCCGGAATCATGCAGGGGAGCGTCAAAGGGTAGCGTGTTCGATCGGTTCGGTCGTCGTCGCCGAGATCCTTCGCTACGCTCAGGATGACGGGCGCAAGGACGACGCAGTGACAGGCGCGACAACGTCGTGCGCGTCAGTTCCCGCGGGCTGCGTCTTCCTTCAGCATCGTTTCGAAATCGCCCTTTTCCATCGGCTTGCTGAAGAGAAAGCCCTGGATGTACTCGCAGCCGTGGTCGAGCAGGAACTCGAGTTGTTCCTCGTGCTCGATCTCTTCGGCAATCACCTGCATATCGAGGTCGTGCGCGAGCTTGATCAGCGCGGCCACGATCGCGCGGCAGCGGCGGTCGTGCGGAAGCGGCTTGATGAATCCGCCCGGCAGCTTGATGCCGTTCACCGGAAAATGCTGCAGATGCGTCAATGCGGAGTGGCCGGAGCCGAAATCGTCGAGCCAGAGACAGACGCCGAGCTTCTTCAGAGACCGGAGGATCTCCATCGTCGTTTCAGGATCTTCGATGTAGCTCGTTTCGGTGATCTCGATGTTCACCTTGCTCGTATCGACATTGCACGACGTGACGAGCGAGGAAAGACGCTCGTAGACGGCGCCTTCCTGAAATTCGCGCGGTGAGAGATTGACGTTGAGGCGGACGTCGGGCGCGTGGACTTGCCAATGCCCCGCGTCGGTGTACGCCTTCTTCACGAGGAAATTGTCGAGCCGGAACAGTTCCTGTCCGGAGCTTTCCTCCGCCGTCTCGTGAATGATCTTCGCTTCGCGCAGCTCGCCGTTTTCGCGCCGCTGCCTCAGCAAGGCCTCGGCGCTGTAGACCTTGCGCGTCCGGGCGTCGTGAATGGGCTGATAGAGGAGAACCAGATCCTCGCTCTCATCGAGAGCGCGTTCGAGTGCAGCCTTTCCGACGTGATGGTTCACTTACGACCGCTTGAAGTACTGCCACAAGGCCAGCAGCACGCCGAGGAGGGCTAGAGTCACGAGGACCTTATTGTCCTGAATCTGACCCCAGAACGACGCCGCGCGGTCGCGGCGCTTCTGCTCGAGCACCTTCAACTGCTGGTGACGCGTGTGCGAGGTGCGAACGCGCGCTTCGAAATCGCGCAGAGAGCGCGGGTGCTCCGGCGCCACAGCGATGCCGCGCTGGGTATCGACCAGCACCGCGCTCGAAACGAGCGGCTGGACGATCCGTTCGCCGCGCTCGGCGCGCGCCACGCGATACGCCCCCTGGTCGAAGTACAGCACGGTCGGTCCTGCCGACGTATTGCGCACGAACACGACGTGCTCGTCACCCACCGCGAACTGCGGCACGCCCACATACTCCTGGGCCGTCGTGCCGACCACGCCGCCCGGAGTCACGATCGTCCGCCGCGCTGCCTGCTGACCCTTGAGCGTCTTTTCGACCTCGAACGTCGAGTAGGTGAGGATCCGCTTGTGCGCGGCGTCCCACCGCGATTCCTGCGAAACGACTTTCCCAATGACGATGGCCTCGGCATTGCCGACCTTCTCATCGAACTCCATCGCGCGCGAAATCGTCGCCTCCGCCGTGAGCGGCGCAAGGGCGAGAACGGCGGCGATCGTGAGAGCAGTTCGAATGTTATTAGTGGCCATCGAGCGCATTGTGAAGCAAGATCAAGGCCGAGGGAAACCTTTTTAGCGGCTGGGTCCGGCTCAGGGGGGCGGCGCATCGTTTCCGCCCTTAGAATCGCACCATGCGCCGCACGCTTGTTTTCCTCTTTACGCTTCTGTCCGCCAGTTCCGCAATCGCTGCCGAGTCCGCCGCTCAGAAGCTGCACGCGCTGATGAACGAGGAATGGGAGTGGCAGTTGCGCGCCGATCCCGAAACCGCCACCGCCCTCGGCGACACGCGTTACGACGCGCTGCTCACCGACCGCTCGCCCGCCGCGTTCGCCCGGGCGCGCGAGCACAACCGGCAGACGTTGAAGCGCATCGAGGCCATCGGACGGGCCGGGCTCTCCGCCGAAGACAAACTCAACTACGACCTCTTCCTCCTTCAGGCGCGGATGCAGGTCGAAGGCGACCGCTTTCCGGAAGAGCTCGCGCCGATCAATCAGATGGGCGGCATCTACAGCCTCCTCAGTGAGCTCGCCCAGCAGATGCCGCGCGACACGGTCAAAGACCACGAGAACTTTCTCGCGCGCATGCGCGCCTACCCGAAGGCAATCGACGAAACCATCGCACTGCTGCGGCACGGGGCGGCGCGGGGGATCACCCCGGCGCGCATCATCGTCCGCGACGTCGGCGAGCTGATCGCGAATCAGATTGTCGAAGACCCGCTCAAAAGCCCCGCCTACGAGCTCGGCTTCACCAACTTCCGCTCCTCGATTCCTCCCGCCGAACAGGCGCGCCTGCAGAAAGAAGGAGCGGAAGTCCTGCGCACTGCCGTCCTTCCTGCACTGCGGAAACTGCACGCGTTCTGGACCAGCGAGTACTACCCGAAAACCCGAGAAACGATCGCCTGGACCGCCGTGCCGCAAGGGAAGGAGTGGTACGCCTACAACGTCCGCCGCGAGACCACGACCGGCCTCACCCCCGATGAGATCCACAACATCGGCCTCTCGGAAGTGAAACGGATCCGCGGTGAGATGGAGAGGATCAAAACGTCCACCGGCTTCACCGGCACGCTCGAAGAATTCTTCACCTTCCTGCGCACCGACCCGCGGTTTTTCTTCAATACGCGTGAAGAACTGCTGGTCGCGTATCGCGACATCTCCAAGCGCATCGATCCCGAGCTCACGCGCCTCTTCGGACGGATTCCGCGCCTGCCGTACGGCGTCGTTCCCATTCCGGCCTACAGCGAGAAAACGCAGACGACCGCCTATTACTACGCCGGCTCGCCCGAATCGCACCGTCCCGGCTATTACTACGTCAACCTCTATGACGTGAAATCGCGGCCGAAATGGGAAATGGAAGCGTTGTCGCTGCACGAAGCCGTGCCGGGCCATCACTTTCAGATCTCCATCGCACAGGAGCTCGAAGGCCTGCCGGCGTTCCGCCGCAACGGCGGCTTCACCGCGTATGTGGAAGGGTGGGGCCTGTACGCCGAATCGCTGGGGCCGGAGCTCGGGATGTACACCGATCCGTATTCGGCCTTTGGCCAGCTCACGTATCAGATGTGGCGCGCCGTGCGGCTCGTGGTCGACACCGGCATGCACGCCAAAGGATGGACGCGGCAGCAGGCCATCGACTTTTTCGTCGCCAACTCGAGCAAATCGCTGCTCGACATTGAAGTCGAGATCGACCGCTACATCGCCTGGCCCGGCCAGGCGCTCGCATACAAGATCGGCGAGCTCAAAATCCGCGAATTACGCGCCAGAGCCGAAAAAGAGCTCGGCGACAACTTCGACGTGCGCGATTTCCACGACACGCT